>CAJLZR010000061.1 GCA_905211185.1 uncultured Oscillospiraceae bacterium
GATAGAGAAACCGCCTCTTGTTTGTATACGGGAATAGCAACTGATACAGGCTGCTTTGAATATTCAAATACCACTCCCACAACGCATTTTATAGCAGGCAAACTCATGGAATGCGGGGCGATGGCAAGCCTTATTAATGAACGTGTTTTTACCGTAAAACCAAGAAAAAAAATTGAGCTCGAAAAAGTTATGTACCAAAATTTAGAATACTTTTTTGAAAATAAATGCGCCATTACTCAAATCACATTAAATGAAATGGAAAAACTGGGAATTAATAACAGCGAACTCGACGGCATTGCATCCATACCAATTAAAATAGAGGGTGTAGATATTGGAATAACCATAAAGGAAGTAAAGCCAAGCGAAAACAAAATTTCCGTAAGAACTTCCGCTAATGTAGACGCAAATAAATTTTGCCAACATTTCGGCGGAGGAGGGCACGCACGAGCCGGCGGTTTTAAACTTTCCGGAAGCACCGAAAGCGCAAAAAATGAGATACTCGACGCTATAAAAGAATTTTTAAAATGGTAGATAAATATGAATGGTATAATAATTATAGATAAACCAAAAGATTATACTTCTTTTGACGTAATTGCTGTGCTCCGAAAAAAACTCGGGCAAAGAAAAATCGGCCATATGGGGACCTTAGACCCTATGGCCACCGGAGTGTTGCCCATTCTTTTGGGAGAAACCGCAAAATTTCAAATATATAACCAAGAAAATGATAAAAGATACATTGCCAAAATGCACTTTGGCACCACAACTGATTCACTTGATATAACAGGCAAAATAATAACCGATATAAAATCAACCATAACAAAAAAGCAGCTCGAAAAGGCGCTGAATGAGTTTATAGGCAATATAGATCAGCTCCCCCCTATGTTTTCGGCAATAAAAAAAGATGGGAAAAAACTATACGACCTTGCACGCAAAGGGATAGAAATTAAGCGAGAGCCAAGAAAAATAACAATTAAAAACTTAATTTTACTTGATTTTGAAAAAGAAACCCAAAACGCAACAATAGACGTTACTTGCTCAAAAGGGACATATATACGTTCACTGTGCTCAGATATAGGAGAAAAGCTCGGCTGTGGCGCAGTAATGACCGATCTAAACCGAATAAAATCAAACGGATTCGATATATCACAGAGCATATCGCTAAAACGAGTAAAAGAGCTATCACTTAGTGAAATAACAGAAAAATACATATTACCAACCGACAGTCTTTTTAAAAATTTAAATAAAGTAAATATTAGCACCGCTCAAGAAGCAAGATTTAAAAATGGCGGAAACTTATCTTTGCAAAGATTAAAATTGCCGCTCGATTTACAAAATAACGAAACAGTAACGGTTTATAACTGCGAAACATTCGTAGGATTAGGTCAAATCGATCAAGAATCCGATGAACTTAAAATCTTAAAATGCCAAATAAAATAAAAAGGGGTGAAATATGAAAGTATATAATAATATTACTAATAAGCCCCCCAAAGAAACAGCCGTTGCACTCGGTTTTTTCGATGGGCTTCATTTAGGACACAAAAAAGTAATAAAAAAAACTATATATTTTAAAAATAAGGGTTTAATTCCAGCTGTGTTTACTTTTTCACAAAACCCAAAATCGGTTTTATCTGATAGCGATATTATGCAGATAACGAATTTAGACGAAAAAGAACGCTATCTTGAAAAAATGGGGGTTGAATTATTTTACGCGGTAGACTTTTTGAAAATAAAAGACCTTTCCCCCGAAGAATTCGTAAAAGAGATATTATTTAAAAAATTAAATGCAAAAGTTGCCGTTTGCGGGTTTAATTATCATTTTGGACATGGCGCAGCCGCAGGCGCCGAAGACCTTAAAAAAATTTGCAAAAAGTATGGAATTAAAACTTACATTATAAAGCCCGTTTTATATAAAAAAGAAATTATCAGCTCTACCAAAATACGAAACGCTTTAATAAACAATGATCTTCAAACAGCAAATGATATGCTCGGGATTAATAATATAAAAAATTAAAAACCTCCGAAAGAGTTCAGCGGAATTTTTTATAAAACTTCAAAAACGAACTTATAAGCCAGTCTTTTCACAAGTTTTAATGCTTCTAACAAGCCACAATCATAAATTATAAAAATACGTTGATAAATCATAACCCCCAAAAACAAAATTAAAAGCCGCCGAAAGAGCTCGGCAGCATTTTTTATGAATCACCACAAAAAGCTTACAAAATAGTTTTTTTAGAGGTTTCAATATTTTTGCAAGTAATAATTAAAAACTATAAAAATACGTTGATAAGTCATAACTTTCAAAAATAAAATTAAATGCCACCGAGAAAACTCAGTGGCATTTTTTACCGAACTATCTGGCTTTACAGCTAAGAACTATGGCCGACTTTTTGCGAGCTGCAGTATTCTTGTGGATAATTCCCTTGGAAACTGCTTGGTCCAGCTTTTTAAGCGCCGCACCGACGGCAACTTCGGATTTTTCCTCTAATGCTGACTTAATAGCTGTTCTAAGAGCTGATTTATAAGCTTTATTCCTTGCGGTTTTTGTATCTATTACTCTTACTCTTTTTTTGGCAGATTTAATATTAGGCATAAAAATATATCCTCCTCTTTAAAATATTTAACACTATAACTATCTTTCAATACCCGGAAAAATAATTGCTAACGTATCGGCGCCCGTATGAGCACCTATAACCGGAGTTATTGAATGTATTACCACGTTTTTGATACCAAATTTTTTACTTATTTCTTCGGCTAAAAACTTTGCATCATCTTCACAATCGGCATGGGCTATATATATGGGCTCATTACTCATATCCTTTTTTTGAATGCATTCTTCAAGCTTGGAAATCAAAGTAGCGAATGCCTTTTTGCGCCCCCTGACGCTTTCGCAAACACTGAGCGCCCCGTCTTTATCAATTTTCAAAATCGGTTTAATATTCATCATACTTCCGACAAACGCCGTACTACCTGATATTCTGCCTCCACGCTTTAAATGATAAAGATCATCGACTACAAACCAATGGCAAATTTTATGTTTATTCTTATCCAGCCAATCTGCGGTTTCGTCTATGCCAGCACCTTGACTACGCATTTTTGAAGCTTTGAAAGCAAGATACCCTATACCGAGCGACGCACTTAAGGAATCTATTACTCTAAGTTTTCGCTCAGGAAAACGAGTTTTTAACTCGTTCATTGCCAAACATGCGGAATTATACATGCCACTGAGCTTTGATGACAAGCACAGGTAAATAATATCTTTTCCTTGCTCGAAATACTTATTAAAATATTCCTCAAACTCCGAAGGGTTAATCTGAGTTGTAGAAACCGGAACCTTTTGCCTTATTTTTTCATAAAATTCACATATATCAACGCTATCGCCACTATAAACTTTATCGTCGATAAGCACATCCATAGGCAAAGTCAGTATATTAAAACTATCTTTAAGATCCGAAGGCAAATCCATGGTCAAATCCGAAATAATCACATAATCACTCATATCATATCCGATAAACCAGCAGGCAACCACACCTGCACATCGATTCGCCTCCAAATTCCAAACAATAGTTTTATAAAAACCGAAAACACAACAAATATTATCTCTTGGAAAATTGCGGTGCTTTTCTTGCTTTTTTAAGGCCGTATTTCTTACGTTCTTTCATTCTCGGATCACGCGTTATAAATCCGGCTTTTTTAAGGCTTGGTCTGTATTTTTCAGAATCACATTCCAAAAGAGCTTTTGTGATACCATGTCTTATAGCGCCTGCCTGACCGGCAACTCCGCCGCCCGAAACATTACATACTATATCAAACTTACTTTCATTTTCTGTAAGTACCAACGGCTGACGAACTATAACTTTTAAAGTTTCCAAACCGAAGTATTCGTCTATATCTCTTTGGTTAACTGTTATTTTTCCGCTTCCTTTGTAAAGCCTTACTCTGGCTACGGAGCTTTTTCTTCTACCTGTTCCATAAAAGAAAGGAGTCTTGTTATACATTATTCATTTCCCTCCGCATCGCTAAGTATTTCAGGTTTTTGTGCTTCATGATTGTGGTTTGAACCAGCAATTGCACGAAGTCTTGTAATTTGTTTGCGTCCCAAAGAATTGCCCTGAAGCATTCCTTTAACTGCCCAAAACATTGCTTTTTCCGGATTTTCTCTCATTAAAGTATCGTATCTTACGCTCTTTAAGTGACCGATATACCCGGTGTGATGATAGTGATACTTTTTAGTAAGTTTCTTTCCCGTAAGAACTGCCTTTTCACAGTTAATTACGATTACGTGGTCACCACAATCCACGTGCGGAGCAAAAATAGGTTTATTTTTTCCGCGAAGCAAACTGGCAACTTGAACGGCAACTCTACCAAGCGGTTTATCGGCTGCATCTATAATGTACCATTTGCGCTCTACCTGGCCTTTTTTCGGCATAAATGTAGACATTCTTCTTCCTCCCATAAATTAAAAGTCTGACTTTAAGATAATACCACTATATACGCACTTTGTCAACAAAAAATTAATTTTAAAGCATAAAATCTCACGTTTACTTGCTTTTTAATATAATAATCTCTTGTTTTCTCATTTTTGAATTTAAATAAAAAACAATAAAAGGCAAATGTTACATCTCGCAATAAATCAAATAATCTTTTATTTTCAATTGATTCCAAATGCGTACAAAACACCAAAAGGCTCCCGTTTTAAAAACGTGAGCCTTTACTTAAAATATAATTACGTCATTTAACTTAGAAAACGATACGAAAAACAAACTATATTTCTCTAAGCTGTAAAAGCGTTGCAAGCTCGCTATCCAAATTGCTTCTTCTGTTTTTCAAATCGTTTAATTTATTTTCATTTAATCTTATTTCTCTTGAGATTTTCTCTATTTCCCATTCGAGCCTTTCTCTTTCAAAACGGTCGTTTTCATTTTCTTGCGCTCGCAATTTTCTATCAAGTCTTGCTTCTAATTTATTTTTTTTCTTTTCCAAACGTTTTATTTCCGCTTCATTTTTCTTGATCTTTGCTTGCAATTTAAACATGGTATAGTTATTGTTTTTCCGGCGATATTTGCGCATCTCTTGTTCTTGGATTCGGGCAGCTATTTCTTCATTGGATGCGGTATAGTCAGATTCAACGTAAGTCACAGGTGCCGCCTTTGCGAAACTAAAACCAAAAGCTAAACTTGTGGCAGCCAAACCAAGTGCAGTTATTTTCTTTAACATAACATTAAACTCCTTTTCGTTTTTTACATATACTTGCTTTACCATTGTAACATTAAACCATTGAAAAGTCAAATACGCTCTATAAACATACTTTGGCATGTATAGGTTGTAACCGGCGTATAAAATAATAAATTTATAAAACCATTATTAAAAAGCGAGCACACATATTTTCAAGCCTTTAAAAAAATCACATTTTTCAATGTGATTATAAACGATTTATTAAATTTTGCAATTCTTCTTCACTAAATTGATATTTTGTATTACAGAATTGACATGTAATTTCACAACCATGATCCTCAT
>CAJLZR010000062.1 GCA_905211185.1 uncultured Oscillospiraceae bacterium
CCGCCGGCTGGCCCCAAGATGCTGCCCTATTTATAAGGTCAGAAGCGGTATTTATTCCGTCCATTGCGGACATATTAGTATGTAAGTGAAGCTCAACCCTCTTTTTTGGAGCGTTATCAACAACTTTTATTTTTGAAACAAAGTTTATATTTTTAGGCCTTATCACGGCTTCGTGTTCGTATTTATCTTCGGAGATAGTGCCATCGATTAAAATAGTTGTACCTTTTTTAAGTTTTTCAAGATATGCAGATTGTTTTTTGTTTTCGATGATTTTAATTATTATGGAGCCTGTGTAATCTGTTATATATATGCTGCAAATTACGTTTTTTCCATCTTTTGTATCGTGAAAATCAGTAAGGAAAATATCTCCCCAAATAACTGCGCTTTGCATCTGCGGGTCTATTTCACGGATTGAAATTGGCGGTTTTGTTATTATTTTTCCATAGAGTAAGGAAGCAGTTTCAGGCGCAATTTGTGGGAGTATGTTTTTTGTAGGCCGTATCTCTGTTGTGGGGGCCTCTTTTTTTTCTGCTTTTGGAGCATCTTCGGTTTTTTCTTCTTTTACGTCTTGTTTGATAGGAGCATTATTTTCTGTGCGTGCCAGCACCTCAGGCGTGGCCTCAGGAATTTTTTCGTTTATTTCAATTTCTATTTTATGCCCGACATTTTGCGATATGAATATAGCAAGTTCCTTATCTATATTTTTTTGCTCAATCAAGCCTTTTGCGCCGTGTATAACGGAGATTTTAATTTTATCATTTTGGGTTTCAAAGGAAAAATCTTTAAAAACTTTTTTAAGAACCGAGCTTTTGGAGGTAAATTCGGATATTAATTTTTTGACGTCGATATCATTTGTATTTTCCGAAGTTTTTACTTCTTTTGCTTTGTTTTCTGAGTTTAATATTTCTATTTTAGCGCTTTTGATTTGTAAGCCTGATTGTATAAGCAAGCTTTCGCAGTTTTTTATTTCTTCGGGAGTGATTATTTTTTCGTTTTCGGGCGAAGTTTTAAGATTTATAAACAGCTTACGTTCTTTCGTGTTTACATCCAAAAGTGCCACTTCTGCGTTTGCAAGAGTGGCTGAAATTTTATTTATCTCGATATGGGTTCCAAATACATCTTTAAAAGTTTTCAATGTGTTTTAATTTTCCTTTGTTTTAATTTTTTATTTACATATTTTCTATTTCTTTGATTAGTTCTTGCACCAGGTTTTCTTCGGGTACTTTCTTTATTACTTTTCCTTTTTTAAATATTATGCCAACCCCGTCTGCGCCTGTTATTCCTATATCGGCGTCTTTTGCTTCTCCGGGACCGTTAACAACGCACCCCATTATTGCAACCTTTAAATTTTTATTGATGCCATTAAGAGCCGCTTGAGCTTTCTTAGCTATTTTTATAAGGTTAATTCTGGTTCTTCCGCATGTTGGGCAAGAAACAAATTCTATACCGCCTTTTTCATACATGTTAATCGATTTTAAAATGTTTATTCCTGCTTTTACTTCTTTGCAAGGGTCGTCCGTTAGCGAAACTCTTATTGTATCTCCGATTCCACCTAAGAGCAAAGAGCCTATTCCAATAGAACTTTTAATAATGCCTATATCTTCGGTGCCGGCTTCGGTTATGCCCAAATGGAGCGGATAACCACACATATCGGTGAGCATTTTATAGGAATTAACCGTTTTTACTACCGATGAGGACTTTATTGAAATAACTATATTATCAAAATCAAATTTTTCAAGTAGTTTTGCATTATAAACTGCGCTTTCTACCATGGCTTCGCTTGTAGCACTTCCATACTTTTCCAAAAGATGACGCTCAACCGAACCCGAATTTACGCCTATTCTTATCGGAATATTTTTGTCAATGCATACTTTTGCCACTGCTTTTATTCTTTCTTCGCTTCCGATATTTCCGGGGTTTATTCTTATTTTATCAATTCCGGCGTAGGCTGCTTCGATTGCAAGTTTATAATCAAAATGAATATCTGCAATCAGTGGAATATCAACCTTTGACTTTATGGCATCAATTAGTTTTAAAGCGTCTTTATCGGGCAGGGCTACTCTTAAAATATCGCAGCCGCATTCTTTTAATTTTTCTGCTTGCTCTACGCTTTTTTGAATTTCGTAAGACGGAACATTTAGCATAGATTGCACAGCTATGGGATTATTCCCACCTATTTTTATTTTTCCGATTTTGACTTCTTTTGAGTTTCTTCTCATTTTAAATTAAGCTTTCCAAAAAATTTTCATTATGTCGCTGTAGAACATATATATCGTAAGGCCGATGAAAAGGATAAATCCCAGAGCATGAATCCAGCCTTCGTATTTTTCTTTTATTTTTTTGCGGGTTATTATTTCAAAAAGTAAGAACATAAGTCTTCCGCCGTCAAGTGCAGGGAGAGGAAGGAGGTTTACAACTCCCAAATTTATGGTAAGCGCCATCATTATTGCGAGTATATTGTTAAAGGCCGTCAAAAAGCTTGTTTTAAGCCCCTCGTTTGTTGCTTCGCCAATCATGTTGGCAATGCCTACCGGCCCACTCATTGCAGAAATTGAAAATCTTCCAGTTATTAGCCCTATAAGACCTACCCAAACAACTTTTATTGTGGAAATTACGTCATACCAAGTTTGTTTTATAAATGACCAAAAGCTTTTTGGAATAGGCTCAAGGTAGAAATCCAAACATGTTACACTTTTACCGTTGTCACCGGTTTTTGTTTGAAAATGAACCTCTTGGAGTTCGACTACTTCTTGATTTCTTAAAACAGTTATATCAAATTGACCTTTTCCGTCTACCGAAAGATTAAAAGCAAGGTCCTTAAAGTTATGAATGTCAGAACCATCAATTTTAATTATTTGATCCCCTATTTGGAGTCCTGTTGTAGAAGAAACGGCATCAGGGGAAAATTTAGAAATGGTAGTTGAAGTGAAATAAGGATTTTGAGATAAAAGTATACCGGACATTATAAAACCCAAAATAATATTCATTACTGCGCCGAAAAGGACAATAATGAACCTTTGCCAAGCAGGTTTTTTTCCGAATGAAGTAGGGCTATCCACTTTTTCTTCTTCGCCTTCCATATCGCAAAAGCCGCCGATTGGGAAAGCTCTGAGCGAAAATATGGTTTCGCCCTTTTTAAACTTAAGAATTCTTGGTCCCATTCCGAGCGCAAATTCATTAACTTTTACGCCGAATTTTTTCGCCCAAAAAAAGTGGCCGAATTCGTGCACAAATACGATTAAATTGAAAAATAATATACCTATAATTATCAAAACTATGTTCATATCCACAACTCCTTATCGTTTATATTATAATTATACAACAGAATACATATTTATAAAAGTTTTGGATTTTCTTTAACTTTTAATATCCATGTTGCGTATAAATTCTCTGGCTTTTTGATCTGCCTCAAGGATTTGCTCCAAAGTGCTGATTTTTGCATACGCAAAGTGTTTTTCGCATTCTTTTATGATCTCGGTTATCTCGGTGAATTTAATTTTATTTGCAAGAAACATTCCTACTGCTTCTTCATTGGCGGCATTTACTGTTATTGGTTTGTTTCCGCCTTGTTTTATGGCTCTTCTACATATGTTTATTGTTTCAAAAACATTTGTATCCGGAGGGTAAAAAGAAAGATTTTTTATTTTGCCTAGGTTTAAAGCCTCGGTTTCCGAAGTTTTTCTTTTTGGGTATGTCAGAGCATACTGAATCGGTATTTTCATGCTTGGGATTCCCAATTGCGCCAAAACGGCGCCGTCTTTGTATTCTACCATAGAATGAATTATGCTTTCTCTATGTATAATCACGTCTATTTTATCTTCGGGCATATCAAAAAGGTGCGTTGCTTCTATGATTTCCAGCCCTTTATTCATCATGGTTGCGGAATCGATTGTTATTTTTGCGCCCATGCTCCAGTTCGGGTGATTTAGAGCATCCTTTAAAGTAACACTTTTTAAGTCCCCTTTTGTTTTTCCGAAAAATGGGCCGCCCGAGGCGGTTAAAATCAGCTTTTTTAAATCTTTTTTATCGTGGCAACCTTGTAAACACTGAAAAATTGCGCTGTGTTCACTATCTACCGGTAATATATTTACCTTGTTTTCTTTGGCTAAATTTATAACCAAATTTCCGCCCGCAACCAGTGTTTCTTTGTTTGCAAGGGCGATGTCTTTTTTTGCATTTATGGCGGCAATTGTTGGTTTTAAGCCTATCATGCCCGAAATTGCGGTTACTAAAATATCAGATTTAGAAAAGCATGAAATTTCGCAAAGCCCTTCCATACCGCAAACAACTTTGGTGCTTAAATCCCTTATGTTTTCTTTTAGTTTTTTTGCATTTTTTTCATCGAATACGGCAATAATTTCGGGGCTGAATTCTCGTGCTTGGCGCTCTAGCAAAGAAATATTTTTATTTCCCGATATAGCGCCCACTTTAATACCTAAATTTTTTGCAACTTCCAGAGTTTGCGTACCGATTGAGCCCGTTGAGCCGAGCACTGCTATATTTTTTTTCATAGATTTTCACTCTTTTTAGCTTATTATGGGAATTAATCTTACCAAGATATATACGTACGGAACCGTGAAGATTACGCTATCAAACCTATCTAAAATTCCGCCGTGGCCGGGCATAATATTGCCAAAATCTTTTACGTTGCATCTTCTTTTTATAATTGAAAAGCAAAGATCTCCAAGTGCTGCAATTAGTGACCCACTTATACCTAAAAATATTATCATTAAGTAGTTGATTTGATGTTTTGACGGGAAAACAAAGTTATTGAAAATAAGTGATATTAAAATTAATGAAACGGTACAAGTAATCATTCCGCCAAAAAAGCCTTCTATTGTTTTTTTGGGGCTAACGTCCGGGCAGAGCTTACGTCGACCTAAAAATTTTCCGAAAAAATAAGCTCCGGTATCTGATATCCAAGCAACGCCAAGCCCTAAAAGCACTAAAAATCCGCCATATTCACCGCCAAAATCTCTGAGTTCTATGACTTTACTAAGGCAAGTTGATATCATCATAGACATAGCATAGGTTACAAAAACATCCCGGAGCTCTAATTTTGAGTTTAAAATCATAGCCGAGAGCATCCAAAGCGTATATAAATACCATATAAGTTCTGAACCCACGTTATCTTTAAATAGCACAAAAAGCGGAACAAACACAAGTGACGGCAAAGTTATAACAAACATTTTGGAAATATTCATTACGGAGAAAAGCTCATTTATCGCAAAAGCCGCTATTGCCGCTATAAATAAATTTAGAATTATTGGGAATGAACCATTAAAAAACAAAACAAACAAAACCAGTGCGGCGCCTGTAACGCCCGATATTATTCTTTTTGACACTTTACTATGCGCCTCCAAACTTTCTGATACGTTTATTATATTCGGTGATAGCTTTATTAAATTCATTTTCCGAAAAATCCGGCCACAGGACGTCCGTAAAATAAAATTCTGCATAGGCTCCTTGCCAAAGCAAAAAATTGGAAATTCTTTGTT
>CAJLZR010000063.1 GCA_905211185.1 uncultured Oscillospiraceae bacterium
ATCTCCGCATGCCCTATTTCACGGCCTCTAAACCTTAAAGAAACTTTGGTTTTATTATTAGCTTCCGAAAATCTTCTTGCGTGAGCCACTTTGGTATTGAAATCATTTTCATCAATCTTAGTGGAAAGCCTAACTTCTTTTACGCTGATAACATGCTGATTTTTCTTGGATTCTTTTTCTTTCTTAGCTTGCTGAAACTTGTACTTCCCATAATCAATGATTTTACAGACAGGCGGAACGGCTTTTTCCGCAATTTTAACCAAGTCTAAACCACTTTCTGTTGCCATTTTTCGGGCTTGATTTAACTTTACAACACCTATCTGCGAACCATCGGCACCAATCAGACGAACCTCAGGATCTCTAATTTCTTCGTTAATTTGAAGCTCTTTATTGCTAATATTTAAGCACCTCCGTAAATTCAAGTTAAAAGCGTAAAGCTTTCAACCCATAAAAATATTGTATGAGCAAATTCACCCATACAATAAATATAGACCTGCAAAACAAGCTAAAATCCAATTATTGACCAGAAGTGACGTTACACCAAAGGTGAGAACATTATTTGCTCTACTTTATTTACTATACCATGTTACATGATTTCCAAAAATAAGTCAATAGCTAAACTTTTAAAAGTTTAAATTTTTGAGCAATATTTCCGTTTACACACCAGCATTTTATGTTTGTACCATTGTAAGTACACGCATTGTCAACGTCCATACATAATCCGTTGCATTTTGATACTAAATAATAATATCCGTTATTGGTTGGAACCAAATACCATTTTTGCGCGTCCGTGCCATTTTTGCTATATTGCCAAATATTCGTTCCGGGCTCATTGCCCCCTGCATATACATCCGTACGCTTGCCCGAACACCAAGGTTCAAGCACATATGTTCCATCACTTTGCAAAATAACATTAAATTTCTGCGCATCGGTATCATTGCGTCCCCAAAGCCTTATATTTGCGCAATCTGCCGAGGATCCTTCGGCAACATCTAAAACCATTCCTTTTTTGAGGGCACTTTCGATAACATATGCCCCATTTTTTATTACCCGTTTTTCATAGCGCGTAGGCTTGGGGAAAAGCATATGCATTGCGATTTTACATCTTGCGTACTCTTCTTCGGAATATTCTCTATCATTACTTTTATTTATGCAAAATGTTGCGGCGCTTAATTTTACTTGACCGGCACTGCACAAATCTATGTATTCACATGAAACTTTTTTGAACTTTCTATGATGTTTATTATAAAAATAGCAAGAGTAAAGCACCTGAGGCTGAAGTGATTCATATTTTCGCTTATAGGATCTCAAACACGCATCGGCATGCTTATAGTTTTTATCTACAAAATCGTAAAGTTCTTTCAAATCTGTGAGGTTTTCGGCTATTGCATTATGAGTATGATACAAAACAGGTACATTATCTCCAAACATCTTGTAAATAAACAAATGTGTGGCATAATACTGAATCCAATAATCATTGCCGGTATCTTTGACCGTATTGTTTTTGTGTTTAAGCAAATTACGGTATGCCGACTGAGTGTAAGCTTTTTGATTTTTTCCTATGGTTGTGCTGTTTACGTATGGAACAACTTTTCCATTCGATTCATAGAAAAAATCCGATTTTTTAAGCGGTTTACCAATAAACCAATCGTCATTCATATATATAAAATTTTCCGATACCCCAAATTTTTTAAGACGCCAAAGATTAAATTCATATGTAATTGAAGAGTGACTTGGAAATCCCAAAACGTCGCGGTCATTTATGTAAACTATTTTTTCGCTTATGGATTTAGGGCTTTTAAAATACTTTACCCTATCATTAGGCATTAAAATAAATATCTTATTAATCCAAGGCATATTTTGTAAAATTGATCTTACAGAATATCTGATTTCGCCATTTTCTTCATCTTTTTTAATTCTTGATTTTCTGGTTTTTTGTAGCTTTGGATCGGTTAAATCGACATAAGTCATAACAACGTCTATGGGCTCTTTTTCAACCAGCGCTGAGTGCTTGGCCGATTTTCCCTTAGCAAAAACCAAAAAATTTGTAAATGAGCAAAAAGTAAGCATTAAAACAGTTGTCATCAATAATGCAAAAAGCTTTACCGCTTTTTTCAACAAAAACCACTCCTCAAAATACTTATAAAATTTTAAAAAATACGATATTTACTGTATATTTCCTCATAGCAATCCGTTTTCCGAGCGTATTCCCACCAAGCGTCCGCAAAACTGCAGCCCGCGTCTTTCCAAGGCTTATTTACACAACAATGCAGAACAACAAGATTATTAAAAGCATCATCCATATCTTTATATGTATATTTGTTTTTTGACGTTAATCTATCAACATAATCATACATCTTTCGTCCGGTTTTTTCAAAATTAAACATGCCGAATTTTGGCGGTAAAATACCAATTTTTCCGTAACAAACCGCATTAATAACCGTTTGGTCATGTTGCGCCAATTTATCATTATACCGACTTATAAAATTTTTAAATTTTAAAGTCATATTATCTTCACGCAATTTTTTAAGATTTACAACCATAACACCATCACAAACATACTCATTGTCACTAAGGCCAAACTCACTTAGCTGGGGTCTCTGTCTATCATCAAGAAATGCCAGATAATAATTATCACCGGTATCTAAATCATACATTTCGTTTAAATCGCCAAAAATCAAAGTGTCCCCGTCTATCCAAAGCATTTTATCAAGCTTTGGAAAAAGCTCCGAAAGCGAAAGCCTATAATATGCAGGCGTTGTGATATGTCCGCTCTCTACCGCATCGGCGTACTCTTTTTTCATATCTATAAGCTTAATATTGCAATTTTTATATTTTACCCCGAGAGAGCGAAGCTTCTCCTTGCCGTCATCAGAAAAATTTTCGGGGTGCATTATGTATAGATTATATACGGTACCTTTTTTTGCGTTTTCCATCATGGAAGTTATAGAAACTATGGTAGGATAAAGATACCCATCGTCAAGAGCCATGGCAATTGGCACCGTTTTTTCTCTCCTTGAACTTGAAGATCTCCACAGGAAAAACGACATAATAAGCAAAAATATCAAAAAAAACGCAAAAAATAAAAGCTTAAAAACCTTCGATCGATTTATGTGCACTACGAAATCCCCTTTGTTTTTACACTATTTTACAAAGTTTTATAATATATAAGTATATAAATTCCACTTACGATGTCAATTAACGTTTACTCATAAATATTTTTAAAATTATATAAAAACAGCACAAAAACCGCCCATATCTATATATGAACGGTTTTAATATGCAAATTTTTATAACTAACGACCTGCCGTTTGTTTGGTCATCTCCTGGGTTTCGCCTTTATCTTCAAGCAAAGTCACAGTTACGTCAAAAGATTTCGAATCAAACTTATTGGTAGACGTTCTATAAATCGCAAGTTTTACATTTTCACCAGGTTTGTGGCTATAAAGTTCAGCATAAAATGCATCTAGATTTGTAAAATTAACGTCATTGATCTTTGTAATTATGTCGCCTCTTTGTACTCCCGCCGAGATCAAATTACTATCTTTACTCATTTCAGAAATAATAACGCCAACAGGCACATTATACATCTGAGCTTCATAATTGCTGACCATTTTTCCGCTTATGCCAAGCCTTACTCTTCCCGAAACATAGCCTTTATCTATTATGTCATCAACTACAGTTTTTATGGTATTACTCGGTATTGCAAACCCCATGCCCTCACAATGTGCGGCGGCAATTTTGGAAGAATTCATTCCTATTACTTGACCATACATATTAATAAGCGGTCCGCCCGAATTGCCAGGATTTATTGCCGCATCAGTTTGTATATATTTTACCAAACTATTGCTTGAGCCATTTGAGCAACGATTTATTGCGGAAACTATGCCTCGAGTCAGTGAACTTGCAAAATTAAGCCCCAATGGATTACCCAAAGCAAGCGCCGATGACCCGACTTTTACTTCATCGGAATTGCCAAAAGTTGCAGCTTTAAGGCCGCTTTTTTCCGCTTTTAGTACGGCAATATCGGTTTTGCTATCAAACCCTATAACTTTTCCGGGGAATTCTTCCTTAGTATTCAAAACTATTTTAATATTGTTCTGCACTGAATTCCCCACAACGTGTGCATTGGTAACTATAAATCCCTTTTCGTTTATAATTATACCTGAACCTTGACTTGCGGGCTCCGAAATAATATCTGCTTTTGGGTCATATACAACTACGCCGACCACGCAAGGCGACAATTTTTCGTATATCGTTTCAGCAGAAAGCTCACGGTCATCGGTAGGCTTCGGCTCAAACTTTATTTCAGATTCGCCCTTATTATGCCCCTCTACTTCATGTGTGTTTGTTTGAGATGAGGAGGTAGAGCCAAATAAAGAACCAAAATTTAAATTTTTGGAAGAATATATAACATATGTAAGCAGCAAGAACACCAGAACCGAAAGTATGGCAACCGCTACTTTTAAATTCTTTTTGGACCTATTCATTTCACTTTGCGAATAGCGTTTATCATACTCGTCATCTTCCAATACATCATCGGTTGTATCATCGTCCCAATTGTGGGTGCCATCTTCATAAACATCTTCATACGTTTTTTCTTGAGTAGGATAGGTATAATCTTCTTCGTAATTTTCTTTATTTTGAAACCCGTTATCCTCAGTGCCCACTTCGCTAAATTCATCATTATTATAAAAATCTTCATGCTCATTTTCAAACTTATCATCCATAACTATACACCTCTGTAAATATTCCGTTCATAAGTATGTTGCTATTTTTCCAAATTATCGGCCTCGGTTGCTTCTGTGCTGATATCATTGTTAATATCATCGTCCTGCTCTTCTTCTTGCTCGACAAATTCGCCTTTCATAACAAGTTCAAACGTTTCGGCGCTCATCTTCTCGTGTTCGATTAGATAATTTGCAACTTCATGGAGTTTATCTATATTTTCTCTTATAACTTTTTCAGCTTTATCGGAACATTCGGTGATTATCCTACGAATTTCATCATCAATTTTGCAAGCCGTGGATTCGGAATAATCCTTGACATGACCCATATCACGGCCTATAAACACTTCATCATCTCCGGAGCCGTAAATCACAGGGCCTACTATCTCACTCATACCGTATCTTGTAACCATCGATTTTGCGGTCTTTGTAGCGCTTTTCAAATCACCGTAAACGCCCGCCGTGGTGTCTTTAAAGATAATCCTTTCCGCCGCCATTCCACCAAGAGAAACGGCAATTGAGGTCAGCATCTTGCTCTTGGAAGGATAATTATCCTCTTTTTCAGGCAAATAAAGTGTATATCCTCCGGCACCGCCACGAGGTATTGTTGAAATTTCCTGCACTTTATTTTTTTTATCGCAGAAATAACCGACAATTGCG
>CAJLZR010000064.1 GCA_905211185.1 uncultured Oscillospiraceae bacterium
C
Source organism: uncultured Oscillospiraceae bacterium (assembly GCA_905211185.1). The sequence goes on from CAJLZR010000064.1 coordinate 2, forward strand.
GGTCTTCATTACCTGAAACGCCTACCAAAACATCACCGTTTCCAAGAACAACATTCATATGGTCTTTTACCGCTTTATCGATGCCCACTTCCCTAAACTGGATAGAAGCTTTAAATGCATCATTTGCACTTTTCGGGAAAAGTATTACGGCATCTTGTCCATCAAAAGATTGCACTACACCGTTATTCTTTTCTACGACCTTAAACATTTCTTTATAAGTTTTATTAAGCGCTCTAAATACCTCGTCCTCATCTTTAAAATCGTAAGAACCTCTGCATGATAAATTAAAGCTTACATACACAACGTTCATATCCACAATATTGTGGTCATGCAAATTTACCTGTGTTATTTTTTCTTTATTCATAAATCTAAAGATCTCAGTTGGCACGTACCTTACATATTCTTTATTGAGCCGTATTAAATTTGAAGTATACCGCCCGATCTTTTCTGACATCAAATTAAACGCTTCGGCAATATCCGCAAGCTCATCTTTTGATGTTACCCTGATTCTTGTGCCCCATTCTCCTTTACCCATGGTGTTTATTGCCGATTCTATAATTTTAAGAGGTCTTAAGCACCACTTTATAACCAAGCAGATATAAACAAAAACAAGAATTGTAATAATCAAAATAACCGCCAGCGAATGCTTAAACATTCTCCAAAATTCCTGAGAGCGGTGAATATCGGAATCCAAGTAGTTACCCACAAAACCGATAACTCTGCCGTTGGTATCTTTTATTGCCACAAACGAACCCGTCAATTCTCCGTGAACATCTCTAAATGATGCTTCAAGCGAATCGGTTGTATTTGTTTTATTTGAAAATTGATTCCAAACATTGTAAAGTGCATCACACTCATCTTTTTCAAGCAAAGTATCAACCAAAGTATAGTGTGAAGGTATCATATCGGGATTTGTATATTTAAGTTCCGCATAGGAGTTCGACGAACTTGCAAATTTTGTATTAACGGTTGCAAAAAGTTTATTGTAGTGCTCGATGTAAGCAACCAAATAATCGCTCCTATCGCCTATTTTTAAATTTATTTCTTTATATGCATCGGTAATAGATTTTTGCAAACTTAGGTAATCTTTATTCATGTATCCGCCAACGTGGTCAAGTTTTGCAAAAGTACTTCCGTCTATGTGGTCAACAACAGTTTTGGCGCCACGCTCTTGCTGCATTTTCAAAACAGAAATATATTCAGTTAAAGAGTCGGTCGTGTTTATATAAACAAGCACTCCCATAGATACAAAGTAAAACGGCAAAAACATTGATAAGATCCTGACCGCTAAGGGAATACGTTTAAATTCCGTGTTACTTAGGTATCTAACAAAGAAATAAACCGCTACGCAAAATACACATACCACAAACATCGTTATAAGACCCCAAGGCATAAAATTGCCTCTTATATCCATAATTTCCGAATTGTGGCTTCCGAATCTTATATAGAAAGGTTTATCAAAAGCTTTTGAGGGTGCGTAAAAATCATTTGCATCCAAAACTTTTATTTTTCTTACATCTCGTCCTTTAATAGTTTGTTTAAGGTCAAGGTAACTATCTAAATTATAAAGCTGACGTGACACAACACTTCTGGTATCTAACTTGTAGAAGTTTCCGGTAACCGAATCAGTAAAATATATATTATCATTAGGATCCACACTCATACCCGAAAGCAAAAACTTAGAATTGGAAACGGCATTTGAGTAATTCATAAATACCCCTTGATTTTCCATTCCCCAAAGCTGTCCGTTATTCGTGGAATAAAAGACCCTTCCATTTCCAAGAATACAAATATCATTTACCCACTCAAGATTTCTAACATTGCTTTCTATTTCAGGTGTTATTGTAAAAGATCTTATTTTCTTAGGTGTTTCATCTTCCATGGGATTGGCAACCATGACTTCGTAGCTGTTATCTTTTCCGCCGATCATAGTTATAAGTTGGTTACTAAGCTGTATTTTTTTAATATAGTTAGATGTTGGAGGATTTGAATATTTTGTAAAATCCAAATTCAATACGTCTTTTACGTAATTTCCGTTTGTATCGTACATAATAACCGTTTCGGTTCTGATAGGATAAAGCGATTTATCCGAAACAACTGTGTTTAAATCTCTTTTTTGCTGAACAAAATAAAAATTACCTTTTGAATCAGCTTCTAAATTGCTATATGAATATGCAAAATCTTTATCTGATTTTTTAAGGTCTATCTTATATTCCGCAGCACCGTTAGCTTTTATTTTAGTTATTCTATATTGGTCATCATCAGTATCTACTCCCATAATATAAACATTACCGGAAAGATCCATATCAGAACTTAAATAAGAACCTAAATCAGGCTTATTTACAAAATACTGAACAAGATAAGCAATCAGCAGTATGCATATAGCTAAAACACTATACTTAAATTTTGGGTCAGTAAAAAACTTTGTAAACTTATAAGATTTTTTTTGGCTGATCGTTTCCTGAGTAACACTCTTTTGCTTAGTGGATTCATCTTTTTTCATAAAAATTACCTCACCAACATTTTGAATTTGATCTTGATAATAACCTTACAAGAGTTTAGAGTAAATATATATTTTATAAAAATTATTGAAATATATATATTTACTATTATAAACATTAGTTGTATAATACAGTATATTATCACATGTTGGCAGAGTCAAGGGTTTAAAAATGTTTTTTCATTACATTTTAGAAAGGTTGAAATTATGAAAGAGATAAACAATTTGACAGATTACGTAATAATTGCTAACGTCTCCGAAATCAACGCATGCAAAGTATATATAGCTTATAAAGGAGAAAACACACTTGATAATCTATACGTTATTAATGAATTTGAGTACGATAAAGCAGACCTTTATTTTTTTAAAAAATTGTTTAATGTTTTTCATTCTCCAAAAAAGCCAAAAGAATTTTGCGATTTCTTCGTAGAAAAAGAAAAATTTTATGCTGTATTTAAATATAACGAAGCTCCAAACATAAAAAAGCTTTATAATAAAGAACTGAGCGTTACGGCTTTTTACGACCGCTGCAAAATGCTTGAGCTTATACTTATCCAAATAGATAAGCTTATTAAATTTCCATATGAAATAGTCGGATGTGTTTCTGAATTTGAAAATATAAAGATTGACGAAGATAAAAATATCCACCTAACTTATAATTTTAGCCACATCTCAAAATATAGGAGTTGCAACTTAAACACCATTTTTGAAAACCTAAGAGAAATAATATATAACCTACTGCCGGCCGAATGCGATGCGCCATTTAATAAACAACTTCACATAGTCCTTGAAAAATGTAAAAACGGCGTGTATAGATCTATTCCGGAACTAATTATTGAGCTAAAACATGCGGAAGAAATCTCAAAAACCAGTTCTTGGCTGCAGTATATTAAATATCAGCTATCGCTCAGAAAATCGCTTTTATCGCGAATTTCCAAAGCTTCAGTTTGGTGTTTGCTTATATTTGGAGTACTCTATTTAGCATATTCAAAATTAACCGAAGGAAGAAAATCCAAAGAAAATGCTCCAAAAGTAACAATAGGTAATATTTCATATAACGGTAACAAAGAAGATGAATCCGAAAAAACCGTTTCCACCGAAAACCAAGATAACCAAACAAATACTAAAGCCACCAGTGATATAATACTTTCCAAAGGTCTTGATATGGAATATGAAGATTATATCGTGCAACAAGGCGATACGGTTTCTTCAATATGTAACGAGTACTACAAAGAAAAACGATACGAAACAGCAATCGCAACTTTTAACGGAATAGAAGTGGATTCAAAATTAACTCCCGGAACAATACTTAAACTTCCAAACAGAACCGCCATTGCAATGTATATTTCGAAATAGTTTTGTATGCTATTAGAAGATAAAAAACGCAACGCATATCAATTCCGCACATGAAAACATCCCTCTTTTTGGTGAGGGATGTTTTTAATTTAGAAAATTTATAGTTTTATTTGCTATCCATATCTTGTATGCAAAGTGATGCAAAATAGCCTTCTGAGTTTTGAACTTTCTCCAAAGGCACAATCTTTGCAAAAATTTCCGCTCCTGTGGTAACGTCATCTTGAACACCGCCGGAACAGTTTTTAAGTTCTTCTTCGGGCAATTTGTTCTTTTCTAATGCGCTAATCAACACCTCGGCAAACTTATCAAGTTCTTCGGTCGTTAAAAATATTCCTTTTGCCGCAAGCGCTTTTCTGACTTGCTCCCCTGTTTTTAAACTCAAAAGTTCCTGTACAAACTCTTCATCGGAAAAAGCATCAATAAATTCCTGTTCACTCATAAATCAAATCATCGGTATAAAACCTCTGATTTTTCACCACCAATCATAATATATTTTGGAGTTTAGTGTTTAATTAGTAATTCTAAACAGTATTTCTGGATTTGTCAAGCTTTTAAATTAATATTTTTTAATTTCATAATATAAAAAACTTTTTCATACAAATATTTAAGAGTACATAAAAAACATCAAAAATAAAAAGGTGATATTATGAACGAAAAAAACAACTTAGAAAATCTTTTAAAAAAAGCCTCCGAAAGCATGGGAATAAATCAAGAAACCGCCAAAAACAATAAAACAAACGTAAACAATATTCTCAGTAAACTACCGCAAAATCAAGCCGATAAAGTAAAAGAAATTCTTTCTGATAAAGAAGCAACAAAAAAACTTTTATCTACTCCAAAAGCGCAAGAGCTACTCAAAAAACTGCTCGGAAAATAGAGTTTTAAAAAATAGCTATCAAAAACAGTGGGGTGAAAGTAACCAGTGGATGACCTAACCGGAAAAATAAACGAGATATTGGGAAACCCGGAAATTATGAACCAAATAAAAAATTTTTCAGGTTTAATAGGTAAATCCAAAAGCGAGCAAAACACTCCCGAAAACTCACAAAAAGAAGAAAAACAACCCGATTTTCAAATTCCGGATGACATGCTCGAAACTTTTTTAAAACTTGCTCCAATAATTTCATCAATGAAAAGCGAAGATAAACACACAAGATTTTTAAAAGCTTTAAAACCGCTTCTTTCAAAAGAAAAACAGAAAAAAATAGAAAGCTCGTTTGGTATACTTCAAATAATAAAAATTCTACCGCTTTTAAAAAACAAAGGCCTTTTCTGAGGTGAAAAATATTAAATGGAATTTTTAAAAAACACTAATAAAACAGCCTCAACCATTCAAAAAAACGAACATGATTTCGAAAAACAAAACCGCGGAAAGTCATTTCGGTTTAAGATTGAAGAAAAGGTAGTTCCT
>CAJLZR010000065.1 GCA_905211185.1 uncultured Oscillospiraceae bacterium
TGTACCCGATAAAAAATGTTAAAGAGCTTACAGATTTTATACAGCTTGAAAAGCCAATATCTTTGCAGCCTCATACAAAAGTAGTTAAAGAAAAATCAGATGCACATTTGGATTTTTGCCAAGTAAAGGGGCAGTACGATGTTAAACGTGCTTTAGAAATTGCCGCAGCGGGAGGACATAACATACTTTTGATTGGGCCTCCGGGTTCGGGAAAGAGCATGCTTGCAAAAAGGCTCCCAACAATTTTACCCGAAATGACATTTGATGAAACCATAGAAACCACAAAGATTTATTCCATCGCGGGTATTTTAAAAGGTGCTTCTCCGCTCATTACGGAGCGCCCGTTTAGGTCGCCGCATCATACAATTTCGCGCATAGGGCTTTCGGGAGGCGGAACCACCCCTCACCCGGGAGAGCTTTCTTTGGCGCATAACGGAATACTTTTCTTAGATGAGCTTTCAGAATTTTCTCGTTCTACTATGGAAGCGCTCAGACAACCGCTCGAAGAAGGGCAAATTACAATCTCAAGAGTTCGCGGTACCCTTACTTTTCCGTGTTCAATTATGCTTGTTGCGGCGATGAATCCTTGCCCGTGCGGATATTTTGGGCATCCAACCAAAAGTTGTACGTGTTCATCGCATGCCATTGCAAGATATTTGGCAAGAGTGTCAGGCCCAATGCTCGATCGAATGGATATACATGTTGAAGTGCCGCCCGTTGATTTTGAGAACTTATCTTCAGAAGAAAACTTGGAAACTTCCGAAGAAATCCGCAAAAGAGTAAATAAAGCACGGGCTATCCAGCAGGAAAGATATAAAAATGAGAATATAGTTTGTAATTCATCAATTCCCGCGCATATTTTGCATAAGTCTTGCCCCATGACTGAAAACGCAAAAAATATTTTAAAAGGTGCTTTTGAGTCCATGGGGCTTTCCGCCCGAGGATATGATAAAATTTTAAAAATTGCCAGAACGATTGCCGATTTGGACGGCTCCGAAGTGATTGATACCCGGCACGTTGCAGAAGCGGTGCAGTATAGAAGTTTGGATCGTAAATACTGGAATAATAGATAAATAGATTTTATTTAAATAAAGTCATTCGATTTCCGAATGGCTTTATTTTTATGCCTATGATAATAAAATCAAATTTTTTTGCATATTCATTTTTAAAGGGGGATTTTTAATATGAAAGTTTTTATATTGAATAGAAAAAAACTTATGGTGCTGGTAGGTTCCTTTATAACCGCTGTGCTTTCTTGTTTGGTGGGAATTAATAATGGTGTTTTTATGGCAAAAGAGCGCAAACTTCCTATATACTGCGTTGATAAAAAAGAAAAGGTAGTAAGCATTTCGTTTGATGCTGCTTGGGGTAACGAACAAACGCAAACTCTTATTAATATTTTGGCGGATAAAGGAGTAAAGGCAACATTTTTTTTGGTTGGTTTTTGGGCTGAAAAATATCCCGAATCAGTAAAGGCTATATATGAAGCCGGGCACGATGTCGGAAACCATTCCGATACTCACCCGCACTTACCAAAACTTGAAAAAGAAAAAGTAACTGCGCAAATCGATGACTGCAATAAAAAAATAGAAGCCGCGGGAGCTCCAAGACCTATTTTATTTAGACCTCCCTATGGAGATTACAACAATTGTGTTGTTGAATGCACAAATGAGCTTGGTATGCACTGCATACAGTGGGACGTTGATAGTCTTGATTGGAAAGATCCAACGCCTGACGATATGGTTAAAAGAATAAAGACAAAGATAAAACCCGGTTCGATCATTTTAATGCATAACGGTGCAAAAAACACTCCCGAGGCACTCCCGAAAATAATAGACATGATTAAAGCTGAAGGATATCAAATAGTTCCAATTTCAGAAATTATTTTTAAGGAGAATTATTCGATAAACAGCCAAGGAAAACAAATACCAAATCAATAATACTTAAAAATTAAGTAATAAAAAGATGGCTTATCTAATAACATTTAATAAACTCAAAATATATTTTACTTACATAAAACAAGGAGAGGTTTAAAATGAACTATGACGTAAGCTCTGAAAAATTATCCGTCGGTAAACTTGTGTTTGAGGGGTGTAAGGAGGTTCCTATTGATTTAGATTTTTCACTCCCCGATTATTGCCCCGATGTTCAAAAAATTCTAAAATGTAGGGTTTTTCCAAACATAAATTCACGCAGTATTTCGGGCGATCGTTTAAATATTGATGGGGAGGCGAATATTCGGGTAATATACATTGATGCGGAAAATAATCAGATAAGGTGCTGTGAAAATACAGCTGCGTTTTCAGCCTCGATAGATATAAAATCAACTCCCGAAAATGCGGTGTGCTTTACTTTTGCAAAAACGGAATATATGAATTGTCGTGCAGTAAGCCAAAGAAAAATAGATGTTCATGGAGCAATTTCTATTTTTGCAAGAATATATGGCAAGGCGGAACAAAATATTTCTTGCTCTGTAAACGGCAAAGATATACAGCAAAAAATAGAAACTTTTCCTGTTAGTGCATTGGTTGGAATTGGGCAGCAACAGTTTAGTTTAAACGAAGTTTTGGATATGGAAGGGTCTATTTCTCCGGAATTGATTGTTAATTCTACACTATCTGTAAATTTTAGCGACTATAAAGTTATGCCGAATAAAGTGGTTGCAAAAGGTGAAGCGATTTTAAAGGTTCTTTATATGGATGATCTATCTTCAGGCAATTTGGGTACGTCCGAATATAAAATACCCATAAGCCAAATAGTAGATGTCCCTGGGGCAAAAGAGGGAGGAAAATATATAATTACAGGTGAGGTTTTGGGGCACAGCGAAAAAATACATCCCGGTAGTGATGAAACCAAAAATATGATTTCACTTGAATCAAAAATTGTGGCAACCGTTATGTATTACGAGGAAAAAGAAATGGGGATAGTTTCGGATATTTATTCAACGAAATATGATTTAAATGTTCAAAAGTCTGACGTAAACCTAACTCACCTTGAAAATATAATAAACGAAACTTTTGACCAAAAGCTTTCCATACCAATGGGCAATGTAAATATATCCGAAATCATAGATATATGGAGTGAAAACTGCTCGGCAAGCGGCACGAATAAGGAAAACACATTAGATTTTAAAAGCAAAATTAATATTTGCATTCTTGCGTATGGAGAAAATCACGTTCCTTTTTATATTGAACGCACGGCAGAGTTTGAATATCAAAAAGAGATTGATGATTTGGGGCACAACATGGTTTGTGCCGTGAAGATTTCGCCAAGATCAATAGGGTACAGATTACCTTCTGAAAATACCATCGATATAAAACTTACTTGTGATATAAGCGCCGGCATATTTAGAAAACTTTCGTTGGGTATGGTAACTGATGCAGATTGTGATGAATCAAAACCCATACCGAAGGACCGCTCTAACAGCCTTACGGTTTATTATACCGAAGAAAACGAACCATTATGGGATATAGCAAGAAAATACCATACTTCTTTGCGTGCAATAAAGGACGAAAACGATATTTCTGATGATTCCGCCAAGCAGGAATCATGCAGGGTTTTGCTGATACCCATAAAATAAGGCGAATTTTATTATCATATTTTGGGAGGAAAAAAATTGGAAGAACGTAATATTTATCAAGATATTTCAGAGCGAACGAATGGTGATATTTATATAGGTGTTGTGGGACCCGTCAGAACCGGAAAATCAACTTTTATCAAAAAATTTATGGATACTTTGGTTATTCCGAATATTTCAAATGTAGGGCAAAAAGATAGAGCAGTTGATGAACTTCCTCAGTCCGCAGCGGGGCGTACTATCATGACGACCGAACCTAAATTCATACCGGAAGATGCTGTTGAAGTTAACATAGACGAAAAAGCCAATTTTAATGCAAGAATGATTGATTGCGTGGGGTATATAGTTCCGAGTGCTTTGGGGTATATTGAAGACGATCAACCTCGAATGGTGATGACTCCTTGGTTCGAAAAAGAAATTCCCTTTAACATGGCGGCGGAAATCGGAACGAAAAAAGTAATTACGGATCACTCAACCATAGGGCTTGTCATTACCACTGACGGAAGTATCGGAGATATAGAAAGAAGCGAATATGAAGAAGCCGAAAAAAGAGTAATAAATGAGCTCAAAGAGATAAAAAAGCCGTTTATAGTTCTTCTTAATAGCGTGGCACCTTATTCGGAATCTGCTAAAAATCTTACGAATTATATGGTCGAGGAATATAAAGTCCCCGTGATACCCGTAAATTGTGCCGAGCTTAGCGAAGAAGAGATAAAACGGATTTTGGCCGAGATACTTTTTGAATTTCCCATAAAAGAAATAAAAATAGATATGCCAAGTTGGATATCGTCCCTTGAAAGCGATAACTGGCTTAAAAAATCGATTTATGGATGTATAAAAAGCTCGGTAGGTGAGATTACCAAAATAAATGAGATACAAAAGCTTATAGACTCGCTTTCAAATTGCGAGTACGTGGAAAGCGCCGAAATTTCATCGGTAAATTTGGGTAAAGGCAGTGCAAAGGTAAAAGTTCGCCCGAATGACGGGTTATTCTATAAAATTTTAAGCGAAAAAACGGGATTGGATATTGAAAGCGAATGCGATTTAATGGATTCCATGATGGATCTTTCAAATCTTAAAGAAAAATATCAAAAAATAGCAAATGCTTATGATGACGTAAATGAATCGGGATATGGAATTGTCATGCCGTCTATGGAGGAGCTTCATTTAGATGAGCCTGAAATTATCAAACAAAACGGCAAATACGGAATAAGGCTTCGTGCTCACGCGCCGTCTATTCATATGCTTAAAACACAAATAGAAACGGAAGTAACGCCGATAGTCGGTTCCGAACAGCAGTCTGAGGAGCTTGTAATGTACCTTTTAAAAGAATTTGAAGAAAATCCTTCGGAAATATGGAAATCAAATATTTTTGGTAAATCTTTAAATGAGCTTGTAAATGAGGGCCTGCATAACAAACTTTATCGTATGCCGACCGATGCCAGAGCTAAAATAAAAGAAACAATAGAAAGAATAATAAACGAGGGATGTAACGGACTTATATGTATAATCTTATAAGTTAGTTTTCAATATTAAATAAAATACGCCGCCCAATAATCAGGCGTCCTTTTCGGAAAGGTCA
>CAJLZR010000066.1 GCA_905211185.1 uncultured Oscillospiraceae bacterium
ACGAGAATTTTAGTGATATAGATTTAATGATAGTCTTGAAAAGAGATATAAATAAAGACGAATTTGAAAAAATAAAAGATTTACAAAAATATATTTCCGAAAAATATCCAAGATTCGGTACAGACGGTGTGGAAATGATTTTTGTAAGTACCGAAACGATTAAGAATTATCTTGATAAAGAAACTTTTTTAACAGCCGTAGCACCGGGGAATCCGCTCGAAACAATTGTTTGTGAACCTGAGTTTCTGATTTATTTTTACATAGTAAGAAATTACGGAAAAACAATTTTAGGAACTCCTAAAGAAGAAGTATTCCCTATCATTTCAAAAATTGATTTTGTAAATATGTCAAATAAGGTTGCGCTTGAAAACATACCTTATTGGAAAGAAGCTTGCAAAAAAACACTTCATGAACAATTTTACTCTGTTATCACACTTTGTAGAGCACTTTACATCAAAGAAAATAAAACCTATCCTTCTAAGCTTGAAGCTGAAAACTGGGCTAAAAACAAATACCCAGATTTCAAGGATATGGTAGAGTATACTTGGAATCAGCGAGGCAAATGGAAAGAAACAGATAGACCTACTGATGAGCATAAATATCAAGAAATAATTAAATTTTTTGAATTTGCAAAAAGCGAATTAAGTGATTTAACAATCAAAAACATAAAATAATGATAAGAAAAGATAAGGGGTTAATATGAGTAATACAAATAAATATAATAATATGCAAGATGATTATTCCAAATATAGACCGGATTATCCAGATGAAGCAATTGAATGTATATTAAACAAATGTAATATTGGTAATGATTTTAAAATTGCTGATATTGGTGCCGGTACCGGTAAACTGGGACTTCCTTTTTGAAAAAAGGGTTTAAAGTTTATTGTGTTGAACCTAACAAAGACATGTACAGGAAATGCGCCAGCAATCTCGGAGAGTATGAAAATTTTATGGTCTTTTAAGTACGGCAGAGAATACCGGATTAGAGGATCAATCAATTAATTTAATAGTTATCGGTCAAGCATTCCATTGGTTTAATTTAGAAAAATTTAAAAAAGAATGTAAAAGAATTTTGACTAAAGATGGTTATGTGGCGATATTATACAATGATCAAGATTATACTAAAGAGATGATTAATGAATTACATAAAGCAAGTCAACGGTATTGCCCCAACTATAAAGGTTTAGATGGAGTACTGAACAATAACGAAACTATCTATAATGAATTCTTTACTGATTATAATATGAGTGTTTTTAACAATAATCGTAAATTAAATTTAGAACAGTTTATTGGTGGATGTTTTACTGCATCATTTGCGCTTAAGCCAAGTGAACCAAATTACGAAAACTACTTGAAAAAACTAAAAGATGTATTTGCTCATTATTCAAAAGACGGATATGTAATTATGCCTATTAATACTACTCTTAGAATTGGTAAGATATAGATTTAAAAAGATTAGTTAAAAATATATCAAACAAACTTGTAAAATTTCAAAATCGTTTTTATTAGATTTATATTTTAAAAATCAGAGGGTGATGGATGTGGTAATTAAAAACATAAAAGAAAATATTGTTTCAAACGAAGATGTTTTAGAAATCTTGAAATATAGTCATTGGAGTCCTACAAAAGGAAAGCTTTCAAAACTGACTGAGAAATATCATGAAGATAAAGATATTCTCCCCTTTGCAAGCTTTGACGGAGATAAAATCTCAGGAATAATCGTGGTTCAAAAAATCGAAGGCGGAACTTACGAAATAATTGATATAGCGGTTGGAAGTAATTATCGTAATCAAGGTGTCGCTTCAAAATTGATTGACTATGTTATAGAAAATCTAGGTATTAAAACTCTTTTTGCCGAAACAGATGACGATGCAGTAGGATTTTATGAAAAATGTGGCTTTAAAACTGAAATCATCAAAAATAGAGAATATACAAGATACAAATGCACTCTGAGTTTATAAATTTAATCAAATGGAGAAAGAAAAATGGAACTTTGGGATTTGTATACAGAAAACAGAGTAAAAACCGGTGAAACACACGTTAGAGGCAATCCATTACCTAAAGAAAAATATCATTTAGTTGTCAATGTTTGGATAAAAAACTCCGAAGGAAAGTACCTAATATCAAAGCGCTCCAAAACAAAACTCAAAAATCCTTTGATGTTTGAAACCGTAGCGGGAGCGGCTTTAAAAGGCGAAAATAGCTTACAAGCCGCAATAAGAGAAACCAAAGAAGAAGTGGGAATCGATTTAGAAACAAAGGAAGCAAAACCGGTTTACTCAGACGTACGCAAAAATTTAAATAGTATATTGGATGTCTATCTTTTTGAGTATGACGGCACAGTAGATTTAAGAAACGCTACTAGCGATGAAGTAAAAAGTGTGGGCTTTATGAATACAGAACAAATTTATGGTTTATGCAAAGATGGATTATTTGTTCACACGCTTAATTATTGTTTTGAGAAAGTATTTGGTCTTTAGGAGATGAAAAACAAAATGTGCTTAGAATGTTACGCTGACGATAATAGAATTACACCTTTACTAAATCCGGCTGAGTGCTTAGAAAATCACACGCAATACATTTGTGGTACTTGCGGAAGATGTATTTGCATAGAAAGAGATTCCAAAAGAGGTCTGCAAAGGTGGAATTTTCCTTTCAAATCGTTGGAAATTGCAAAATTGTATTTACGTACTGCTGATTATACTATGAAAAAATGCTGTGGTATATATGAAATAAAAAGTAGTAGCGGTAGGGCTTCATACAAAATTTTTGCTACCAATAAAGAACTAGAAATCTACTTACAAAAAAACAAAGATAAAATTTGCGAAAGTATGGAACCTATTTTTATTTCTGAAAAATATAGAGAATTCAAAAACACACAGGTACGAAAACTAACTCATGATGAAATAGAAAAATATATGGCAGAAAAATAATTTTTGATTTATCTAAGGAGGTATAAACACAATGGAATCTATCGATATGAACTGGAAAGAAAAATTAAACAAATTTATTGATACGTTAGATTACAAAGATGATATTATCGGTGTTCTTGCGTGCGGAAGTTATATCACAGGCAATCCATCGTCTCATTCGGATTTGGATGTTCATATAATTTTAAAAGACGAGGTAAAATATCGAGAACGTGGAAATAAATTTATAAGTGGTTTACTAATTGAGTATTTTTCGAATTCTGCCAACCAAATAAGGCAGTATTTTAGAGATGACTATAAAAATATGAGAACAAATTCTTGGGTACAATTTATCACAGGAATTGCTGTATTTGATAAATTTGGAATTGTAAAAAAATTAAAAGACGAAGCACAAACCTTTTTTGATAAAGGTTTTAGCGACATAAATACCGATATAGGATTGTTGAAACGCTATGAATTATGGGATATGCTGGATAACTTACAAGATGCTTTTGAAAATAACAGATTAGATTTTGATTTTATGTATTATACTAACCTAGATAAATTAATAGCCACATATATGAGATTTGTTAAATTACCATACAATAAAAATACTATATTGGGAAACATAACGAGCGAAATTGTTAGAGCTAAGTATTTATTATCAGAATTACCTCATAAATTCATTTCCGACTCAATACAAACTTGTATTTTAGCTGATTCTAGGGATAAAAAAATAAATTCATATCAAAAGTTAACTAATCGAATTATGGATATTTGTGGCGGGTTTAATATTGATGGGTTTAAATTTAGAAGTCCTGCAGAGTATTAGAATTAAGTTATGAAAAAGTTTTAAAATATGGCTGAAAAAAGGAGATAAAACACATGGAACTTGAAAAAATGAACGATTTCTTTGCAAAAAGAATAGACGGATACGAAACCCAAATGCTTGAAAATGTTGAAGGGTGCAAAGAAGGGTATACAAAACTTGCCGAGCTTATTCCAAGCAGCTGCAAAAAGCTATTAGATTTAGGTTGTGGAACAGGACTGGAACTTCACGAAATATTTAAAAAAAATTCCGGTTTAGAAGTTACTGGAATAGATTTAACTCAGGCTATGCTTGATAAACTTAAGAGCAAATTTCCCGACAAAAATATAAATTTAATTTGCGGAAGTTATTTTGATGCCCCTTTTGGAGAAAAGGCATTTGACATAGTTATATCATTTCAGACAATGCATCACTTTACGCATGAAAGTAAAGTAAGTTTATATAAGAAAATCCGCAAGGCTTTAAAACCAAGCGGAATGTATATAGAATGCGATTATGTTGCAAAAGACCAATCGGAAGAAAATTACTTATTTTCAGAGCTAAATCGGATTCGTAAAGAGCAAAATATCAAAGACGATAAATTTGTTCACTTTGATACACCTTGCACGGTAGATAATCAAATAGAGATGTTCGAACGTGCCGGATTTAAAGAGATTGCGAAAGTTTGGCAAAAGGGTCAGACGGCTATTATTGTGAACAAAATCTAATGTGTCTACTTTACAAAGTTGCACTTGCTTTTATAGCACCATTTGTGTGTATTCTTACGACCTCATCGGAATCAGTTTCCGAAATTACTTTTAATTTTGGAATATAAGGTGCAACAAAACCTGGACGTCGCTTTCCTATAACACGAAATATTTCCGGTGATTCCCTTCTCACACGTATTCCATCGTCATCTAATAGACTAACAAAAATCTCCATTGAACTGCCAAATATATCAGGAGTATTTGTTGCAATATTTTCACACGCCCAGATAAAATTCATTCTTACATCTGGGTATAAATCTTTAGCCTTACTTAAAATCATAGGAATGTAAGGTTTTATAAGTTCAAAATTTCCTCGCCCAATTCTGCCGAGCGCACCGACTGCACGCTCTCGTATTTTCGGATCATGATTTTTAAGTTCTTCTGCTATTTTACTTATGTAAGGTTTAACTCTTTGAGAATTTCTTAGCCCTAATTCGCCTACCATCCATAAAACTTTAGCTCTTACTTTACTTGAAGAATAATCTATATATTCTGCCACTTTTGAAATTATAGCATCTGAATTATCCTTAAATTTTGCCAAGCAAATTAATTTTTGATACACTTCTTTTTCATCCAATCTATTTTTACGCACTATTAAACTCCTCCTATATATCAAGAATTTTTATACTTAAGATCAGGCT
>CAJLZR010000067.1 GCA_905211185.1 uncultured Oscillospiraceae bacterium
TATTTTTACTGATAGCAGCATTGTCTGTTTTTTTCGTAAAAGACAAATCATAAATATCTAAGAATTTACCTGAATTTTCCAATAAGAAAATATTGTCAGATCATTTTACGATTTTACGAAAAACAGTTTTCTCTTTTCTTGAAAAGATACATTTTTATAACTTTGTAACCGAAAAATAAATAAAGAGAAAATAATATGTCAACTATTACAGAAATCAGTAGAAATATCCATTATGTAGGAGTAAATGACCGTACAAAACATTTATTCGAAGGATTATGGCCATTGCCTCTCGGGGTTTCTTATAACTCATACTTGATCGTTGATAAAAGTGTTGTTCTGATCGACACCGTAGATCATTGTTATACTGATCTGTTTTTTGAAAAAATAAAAAACGGACTCCAGAAAACCAAGGAAAATATCTGCGAAAAAATAAATTTGGTAGTAAACTCTTTTACGAAGATAGATGAGGAGTTTTTTGAAGAACTCGAAGAAATGCTGATTTCAGCGGATGTTGGGGTTAAAACTTCAAACGAAATTTGTGATAGATTAAGGGGAAAAGTAAAAGAAAAAGGCCTTAAGGAACCGGAAGATATAAAAGACGCTTTAAAAGATATTGTTTTAGAAATTTTAAAGGGTGAAAATAATTTAAAACTTGAAACCAAACCGTCAATTATTTTGGTTTTGGGCGTAAATGGTGTTGGAAAAACAACAACAATCGGAAAACTTGCTCACAGTTTCAAAGAGCATGGGAAAAGTGTTTTGCTTGCAGCCGCCGATACGTTCAGAGCTGCAGCTTCCGAACAGCTTGATATTTGGGCAGAGCGCTCCGAATGTGCAATAGTTAAGCAGCCTGAGGGCTCCGATCCTGCGGCGGTGGTTTTTGATTCTATTTCATCGGCAAAAGCGAAAAATATGGATATTATAATTTGCGATACGGCAGGAAGGCTTCACAACAAGAAAAATTTAATGGGTGAGCTTGAAAAAATAAACCGTGTTATAGATAGGGAACTGCCTGGTGCCGATAAGGAAATTTTGTTGGTGCTTGATGCTTCCACCGGGCAAAATGCAATGAACCAAGCTATTGAGTTTAAAAAAATACTAAATATCACGGGAATAGTTTTAACTAAACTGGATGGAACCGCAAAGGGCGGAATTATTCTTGCCATAAAAGAGGAACTAGGCGTTCCCGTAAAGTATATAGGTGTCGGAGAGGGTATTGACGACTTGAGACCGTTTAATCCAGAAGAATTTGCAAAAATAATGTTTGACAAATAAAATAAAATGTATATAATTAACAATTAAGCATCACTGCGTTGCTTGGTTGTTATTTTTTATAATATTAGGTGAATAAATTAGTGTGAAAATGCTTTAAAAAGGAGAGTGCTTTTTATGTCAATCGAATTTTCTGCAGCATTTATGAGCGAACTTTCTGAAATGGTGGTAACTTGCAAAGAATTTAAGGAAACAATTTTAAAAATTTTTGAGATTTTGCTATCACCTAAAATTGAGGCAAGATCCAAGCCAAAACTTTCATTTTTTGATGGCGGCAGTTTTGATAAGATGTGTGAGAAATTAGAAAAATTAATGGACGAATTTAATAAAGAAACTACGAAATTTCTTAGCAAGACGCGCAAGAAAAGCGATATTACTCTGGCGGATGTAAACGATACGGCGATCGATATGAATCACCGTAAAAAATTAATAAAGATTCTTAAAGATTACAAAGGTAAAAATTCACCCCACAAACTAAAGGTAGTCCAGGCGTTTTTACGGCGTTTGGAACGTGATATTTCAACTTATGGTGATTTTAAAAAGGCTTATTTTGAAGATCTAAAGTCACTATATGGTAAAAAAGAAATTTATAGCAGCACAAAAGAGAGTACTGCCGAACTGAACCTTTGGGAAGAAATAAGTGGGGTCGTCAGTAAATGGCCCGATGGTGCTCCTTTAGATGAGGATAAGCATAAAGAAATTAATGCTATCTATGGAAAATATGCGAGGAGTATTTCAAAAGAAAAGAAAGATTTTTTAAATGTGATGATAAATACCCTACGGGGCAACGCTGAAAGGTATAGCAAACGAGCTTCTAAAATTTCCCGTGGAAATGATGTTTATAAACAAGTTGCTGATTTAGTGGAAAATATGAATAAACTAAGAGCCAAACAATCGAATTCCGAGGAAGAAGTAAAACAAACATTTGAGGATATGTGGAATTCCGGAATAGCAAAGGCGTTATCTGACGGCTGGGTTGAACTTAAAAGAAATGATTTGCAAAGCGGAGTTCGAAGTTTGTCAAAAATGATAGGTACCTATAGTGCTCACTATAAAAAAGGCTCAAAAGCGATCGACGATCTATACGAGTATTTACGTAAGGGTTTTGATATATGTTTTATTTCCAAAGATTTTTACGATAAACTTACTCCAGCAGATTTTCCCGAATTAGGAGGAACCAACTTCAATATATCAGTATCATTGGAGGCTCAAAAACGACAGATAATAAGAAGTAATTTGAAAAAATATGACATTTCACATATACAAGCATTTACAGAACAGTTAAAGAGAGAAAAGTTTTAATTGTTTTCTTAGCTTAAATTTCAGGCCACATATATTTACTTTATATGTGGCCTGATTTGTGTTATTATAAAAAGTATAATTTTTAAAGCTTAAAAAGGATAATTTTACTATGCAGAAAAATACTAATGAAAAAAGAGGGTACGATTTTAGCTTATATTTGGAAGACTTAAAAGGGAAAGTTTCTAAAAAGCGTTTTATTCACTCTATGAACGTTGCGAAAGCAGCACAAATGCTTGCCGAAATTTATGGGGTTGATGCCCAAAAAGCAAAGCTTGCGGGTCTTATGCACGATATTGCAAAAGAAATGACCCACGAAGAACATATCGCCGTATTAGAAGATGCCCCGGAAGTTATGAAAGAGCTTGAAAATATATCGGTTAAGCTCTGGCATGGCCCCGTTGGCAGCGTATATCTAAAACAAAAGTATGGAATATATGACGAAGATATTTTAAACGCCGTCAGATATCACACAACAGGCAGAAAAAACATGAGCTTGCTTGAAAAAATAGTGTTTGTGGCAGATCACATTTCCGAAGAAAGAAAATGGCCCGATGTTACGTATTTAAGGGGACTTGCAAAAGTCGATCTGGAAAGCGCTATGCTTGCCAAACTTTCGACGGCTATAAAAAGATGTATTTTCAAGGTCATGGAAATTAATAAAAATACATTTGAAACATATAATCAAATCGTATTGGAAAAAAATAAAAAAGAGGTTCGGTAAAATATGAATTCACTTGAAAAAGCAAATAAAATAAAAGAAATTTTAGAAAATAAAAAAGCGCTTAATGTCAGTGTTTTAAAAATCGAAGGTAAAACAAGTTTAACGGATTACTTTGTTATTGCAACGGGTACAAGCAGTACGCATGTTAAAGCCCTTGCAGACGAAGTTGAAGTCAAAATGGAAGAAATTGGCGTTTTGCCATCGGGCAGTGAGGGTAAAATCTCAAATTTATGGATACTGATAGATTATAAAGACGTTATTGTTCATGTTTTTGCCAAGGAAGCACGTGAACTTTACGACTTAGAGAGCCTTTGGAATAAATAATTATTATTATGGATACTAAAAAGAGGAGCGATTTTTATGGCTAAACAAACAGAAAAATATAATCCTAAGAATTTTGAAACTAAATGGCAAAATTTATGGGAAAAAGAGGGCATTTTCCATGCCAAGAATGAATATGATAAGGAAAAATTTTATGCTCTGGTAGAGTTTCCTTATCCTTCCGGGCAGGGGCTTCACGTAGGGCACCCAAGAAGTTATACGGCCATTGATATTGTTGCCAGAAAAAAAAGAATGCAGGGCTATAACGTTCTTTACCCCATGGGCTGGGACGCTTTCGGGTTACCTACCGAAAATTACGCCATAAAAAATAAAATTCACCCAAGGGAAGTTACTGAAAAAAATATTGCAAGATTTAAAAAGCAACTAAAATCTTTGGGGCTTTCATTCGATTGGAGCCGAGAAATAGACACGACGTCTCCTGAGTATTATAAATGGACACAGTGGATATTTTTGCAAATGTTCAAAAAAGGGCTCGCTTATAAAAGTGCTACAAGCGTCAATTGGTGCACCTCTTGTAGGTGCGTTTTGGCAAATGAAGAAGTGGTAGGCGGCGTTTGTGAGCGCTGCGGAAGCGAGGTTGTTCAAAAGACAAAATCCCAGTGGATGCTAAAAATTACTGCATATGCTCAAAGATTAATTGATGATTTAAAGCTTGTGGATTACCCGGAAAGAGTTAAGGCGCAGCAGACAAACTGGATAGGAAGGTCTACCGGAGCGGAAGTTGATTTTAAAACTAGTACCGGCTCAAAGATCAAAATTTATACAACCCGCCCCGATACCATATACGGTGTTACATATATGGTTATTTCGCCCGAACACCCGTTTATAAAGGAAAACGAAGAAACCATAAAAAATATAGATAAAATTAGAGAGTATCAAAAAGAGAGTCAGAAAAAATCAGATTTTCAGCGTACGGAACTTAATAAAGATAAAACAGGCGTAAAAATAGAAGGTATTAGTGCGATTAACCCCATAAATAACAAAGAAATACCAATATTTGTTTCGGATTACGTCTTAATGAGCTATGGAACAGGCGCAATAATGGCAGTGCCTGCACATGATGAAAGAGATAAAGAGTTTGCAAACAAATATGGCTTGGACTTAATTACCGTAATAGATGAAGATGATAAGCTTATAAATTCCGGTGATTTAAATGGCCTTCCTTCGGAAAATGCCAAGAAAAAAGTAATAGAAGAACTTGAAAAATTGGAATGCGGAAAAGCAAAGGTTAACTATAAACTCCGTGATTGGGTTTTTTCACGCCAAAGATATTGGGGCGAACCCATTCCGATAGTGCACTGCGAAAAATGCGGGTATGTACCGATCTCGGAAGAAAGTTTGCCGCTTCGGCTCCCTGATATTGAAAATTTTGAAATTCTTGAAGGCGGCGAATCCCCGCTTGAAAATATAACTTCGTGGGTTAATGTGGCTTG
>CAJLZR010000068.1 GCA_905211185.1 uncultured Oscillospiraceae bacterium
GAGGAGCGTTTTGTGGGGAGAAAAAGGAAGTTTAAAGATCTGCAGTTTGGAAAAGAGTTTGATATAGGCGGAAATGATATAGAAGATTTTTCTACCGGTGCATATTCGGGAATATTTAGAAAATAAATTTTTGCTGATGTGTGGATATTATTTTATCTTTTGAATTTTATGTCTGTCGATTGGAGTGTCGGCAGATTTTTTATATACTCCATATGTTTTACGCAGTTTAATTTGATTTTATTGATTTTAGGAATTATAATATAATGGTTAGATATATAAAAATAAAGCTTGAAAGGATAGCATAGATATGTCTGAAAATTATAACGATACTTTAAATCTTCCAAAAACAGAGTTCCCTATGCGCGGAAATTTACCGACTAAGGAACCTGAAATTTTAAAATATTGGGAAGATTTGGATATTTACGAAAAAGTTCTTGAAAAGAATAAAAATAAGCCGTCATACGTTTTGCACGACGGTCCGCCTTACGCAAACGGAAATATTCATTTGGGTCATGCGGTCAATAAAGTTTTAAAGGATATAATAGTTAAATATAAAAGCACTAATGGGTATAATTCACCTTTTGTTCCGGGTTGGGATACTCACGGTTTGCCGACCGAAATAAAAGCCAGAGCAAAATATGGCGCGGAAAAGTCCAAAAGTATGACCGATATGGAGCTTAGAAAGCTGTGTCGGGAATTTGTTTTGGAATACGTGGAAAGACAAAAGGACGGTTTTAAACGTCTTGGAGTTTTTGGGGAATGGAAAAATCCTTACATAACTTTAAAACCGGAGTATGAAGCAAAACAAATAAGGACCTTTGCCAAAATGGCCGAAAAAGAAGGCACAATATATAGGGGCTTGCGTCCTGTTTATTGGTGCCCTTCGTGCGAAACCGCATTGGCAGAAGCGGAAATAGAATATAGTAACGATAAGTGTGATTCAATATATGTAAAATTTAAGGTAAGCAAGGATAACGGGAAACTTTCAAAACTCGGAGCAGATATCGGCAATACACATTTTATAATTTGGACCACAACTGCTTGGACGTTGCCCGGAAATGTTGCAATATGTGTTGGAAAAGATTTTGAGTATGCGCTTATTAAGAATGGTAATGAGTATTATGTTATCGCCGATGAACTTAAAGAAAAAGTTATGAAAGACGGCGGTATTGAGGATTATGAAGTAGTTGGTAAGATTTTAGGTTCAGAGCTTGAACTCATGGAAGCGGACCACCCGTTTTTGGATAGAAAATCGCTTGTTATAGTTGGCGATCATGTTACTGCGGAAAGTGGCTCAGGCTGTGTCCATACTGCTCCCGGACACGGTATGGAAGACTTTGAAGTTTGCAAAAATTATAAGCAGCTACCAATAGTGGTGCCGGTAAACAGCAGGGGAGTTTTAACCGATGAAGCCGGTATGTTTTCAGGTCAACATATAAGTAAAGCAGGCAAACAAATTTGTGATGTTTTAAGTGCAAAAGGACTTTTATTTGCGATAAAAACTATTGACCACCAGTATCCGCATTGTTGGCGCTGCAAGTCTGGAATTATTTTTAGGGCAACCAAACAATGGTTTTGTTCGGTGGATAACTTTAAAAAACAAGCTTTAGATGCTATTGAATCGGTCAAATGGGTTCCCGCCTGGGGTAAAGAACGTATGATTTCTATGGTAACCGAACGCAAAGATTGGTGTATTTCGAGGCAAAGGAAATGGGGAGTGCCGATTCCGATTTTATTTTGCAATCACTGCGATAAAGAAATTATCAGTAAAGAAATTATGCTAAACATCGCTGATATTTTTGAAAAGGAAGGATCCGATTCTTGGTACGAACACGATGTCGGGCATTTTGTAAAAGAAGGTTTTGTCTGTCCGCATTGTGGCAAGATCGATTTTAGAAAAGAACAAGATATCATGGACGTTTGGTTTGATTCGGGAACGTCTCACGAAGCTGTGTGCAGTGCAAGACCGGAACTTACGTTCCCTGCAGATTTATATTTAGAGGGAGCAGATCAATACAGAGGTTGGTTCCAATCTTCTTTGCTGACTTCCGTTGCTTCGAAAGGGTGCGCTCCTTATAAAAACGTGTTAACCCATGGTTGGACGGTTGACGAAGAAGGAAAGAAACAATCAAAGTCGCAAAATAATGGTGTTGATCCCGGAAAAGTTATGAATAAATATGGCGCTGATGTATTAAGACTTTGGGTGTCTTCTGTGGATTATCATTCAGATATGAAAATTTCTGAAGGAATTTTAAAGCAGCTTAGCGAATCATATAGAAAAATAAGAAATACGGCACGCTTTATAATGGGAAACCTTTATGATTTTGACCCAAATAAAGATAAGGTTGATCTTGATAAAATTTCAAATCTTGATAAATGGGCATTGGCAAAATTAAATGCGCTTATAGAAAAAGTAGGACAAAATTATGAATCTTTCGAGTTTTATAACGTATATCACGCTATCCAGAATTTCTGTATTGTTGATATGTCCAATTTCTATTTGGACGTTATAAAAGATAGGCTTTATGTTGAAAAAAAAGAGGGTTTTGAGCGCAGAAGTGCGCAGACGGTTATATATATTGTTTTAAATTCTTTGGTTAAGATGATAGCTCCGATTTTATCCTATACTGCCGAAGAAATATGGAAGTATATGCCACATTTAAATTCAGAAGTGGCAGAAAGTGTATTTTTAAACGACATGAATTCAAAGGTTAATATCGAAACTTCTGACGAATTTATAAGCCGCTGGGATAGAATCCATAAAATAAGGGACGAAATTAAAAAGATTCTTGAAATTCAAAGAAAAAATAAAGTTATAGGTTCTTCGCTTGAAGCCGACGTTACTATATATGGTGACGGTGAATTGCTTGAATTTATAAAAGAAAACATTTATGATATTAAACTTACGCTTATGGTGTCTGAAGTAAAAGTGGAAATGGGCGGAAAAGGTGAGTATGAAGCGGAAAATATAAAAGGTTTATCCATAAGTATCTCTCATTCCGGATATCAAAAATGTGAGCGTTGTTGGAACTATAGCAGTACGGTCGGAAAAGATAAAGAAAATCCGACAATATGTGAAAGATGCAGTAATGTTTTAAAGTAATTATATTCTAAAAGAAAGAAGCAAAGAGTTTAGATACATTTTTCTCTTTGCTTCTTCTGATTTAAAAATAGGTGAGTGTTTATGGTAGCTTTTTTTGTCTTTGCAAGTTTAATTCCGATTATTGATTTTTTGGTTAAATTTTGGATTCAAAACAATGTGCACGAGCATACGGTTTTTCCAACGTTCTTGCCTTTTTTAAGTATTACTTACGTTAAAAATTTTGGAGCAGCGCTTAGTTTGTTTTGGGGCGGAAGGTACTTTTTCATTGTGGCTTCCGTTTTGGCGATACTACTTATTTTATACTTTGTGTTTATCAAAAAAACCCGAAACAAACTTTTTTTATTGGGGTCTGCATTTATAGTAGGTGGGGGAATAGGTAATTTAATTGATCGCATATACTTAGGATATGTTGTTGATTACCTAAAGCTTTCTTTTTTTGGCCCCGTATGCAATATTTCGGATTACTTTATAACTTTTGGAGTTATTCTTTTTACTTTTTATCTTTTAACTAAGAAAGATTAACGCCCTAAAACTCTTTCTTTAGATTTTGCATTTCTTTTGTGGTTTTTTCAGAACATATTTGTCCGTATGAATAAAGTATTACGCCGTTATAGTTTAGTTTTTTAGAAATTTTAAATTCTCTTGCAAGTATATTGTTTTTGCCCTTCCATGTTCCGTTATCGGCATCTGTTCCTATTTTATAAAGCGCCAAACCACAATAAAGGTTAACATTTTTGTTTTTTACAAGGTTTCTCCATTCTTTTGCGGTTTTTTCGAAAGGCTTAGTTTTAAAGTCTAAGCTCCAATAAATTTGCGGGCAAATGTAATCAATATATCCGTTTTTTTCGCACCAAGTTTTAACGTCAGCGCCCATAGAGTAGCAGTTACCGGTATTTCCGGAAGGTGATATGCCAAATTCTACGTTAGGCTTAATTTCCTTTACGGATTTATAAACTTTTTTGACGAACGTATTTACATTCTTCATCCTCCACTGATGAATACCCATTTTCCCGCCCTTTTTGCAGTAATTTTTATATGCCGTATCTTTTGCCGTAGCATCTGCACTTGTTGGGTAGAAATAATCATCAAAGTGAATTCCGTCTACATCGTATTTTTTAACTATTTCTTTAACGCCATCAACTATTAAATTTTGAACTTCTGAATATGCGGGATTATAGCAAATGCCGCCGTCGTATTTAATAAAGTATTTTTTGGGTTTTAACTTGTTGTAAGGATTGGATGCACTGAGCTTGCTTGGAACGTTATTTAAAGATATTCTAAACGGATTTATCCAAGCATGAAATTCAAGGCCGCTTGCATGAGCTTTTTTAACCATATATTTTAATGGGTCAAATCCCGGATTTTTTCCTTGTTCTCCTGTTAAGCAGTGTGACCATGGAAATGTTTTTGAGGGATAAAGTGCATCGCTAAATGGCCTTACTGCAACAAATAAAGCGTTCATTTTATTTTTCTTTGCTATTCTTACCATATTGTCAAACTTAAGTTTAAATGCCCTCTCAGGATTTGGGTGAGAACCCATATTCAAATTTATATATGATATCCAAACTCCGCGCATAGGAGCTTCCCTGTGCTTTTTAGATACAGATGTCGTTTTTGTGGTGGTCTTAGGAGCGCTTTTTGATTTTGCAAATGTTTCGTTGCTTGCAAATTTACATATAGTCAGTACTATTGCGAGAATGAAAATTTGTAGTAAATAAAATTTTGTTTTTTTAAATTTCATTTTAAACATTATTTTATAGCCTCCTTATAATTAATATCTATTTTTTTAGTTTTTCTATGGCTTTGTCTACGTCACTAGATCCAAATATACATGTTCCCGAAACGCAGATATCAACCGGATATTTTTTAACC
>CAJLZR010000069.1 GCA_905211185.1 uncultured Oscillospiraceae bacterium
GCATATAAAACCAAAATATAACTGCTATGATTCTACCATGCATAAAAATAAAAGTCAATTTATTTTTTGTATGGGATAGGATCAGAAGACAGATTTACTATTTTTTTCATAAATAAAATGTGGTGTGTTTTGACGGCAAAAAAACAAAGCCCTTGACCTTATTTCGTCAAAGACTTTGCTTTTATAAATCATTTTGTAAAATACCGCAAGGCAACGGCGCATTCTATTTTTTTCTTTTGCAAACGGCAGTTAATATCAAATGGAATCATAATATCGTTATTTTTAAAATAATTTTTTGAGGCGCAACCGCCCGTACAATAAAATTTAGCCCAGCAATCTCTGCATTCTTCTTTGTTATATATATGGCTGCCGACAAATTTTAATTTCAAATTTTCATCAAATGCACCACTATTTACGTTACCCATTTTAAATTTTTCTTCCCCGACAAATTGATGGCAAGCAAAAATATCTCCGTTTGGAGTGATCGCAACATAATCATTTCCGCAGCCGCAACCTTTGAGCCTTTTTACCACGCACGGACCTTTACTTAAATTGATATTGAAATTGAAAAACGATATATACTTACCACTTTTTTTGAGCTCTATAAGTTTTGAACAGGCTAATTCATATTCTTCCAAAACTTTTGGCATCTCGTCATCGGTAATGCAGCATTCGAAATTTTCCGCACATATAACGGGCTCCAGTGAAAGACTTTTAAATCCCAAACTGTAAAGATGCATTAAATCGCTCGAAAAATCAAGGTTTTTCTTTGTATATGTTCCCCTCACGTAGTACTGCTTACTTCCACGCTTGGATACCAACTTTTGAAATTTGGGAACTATCAAATCATATGAACCTTGTTTGTTTTTCCCTATTCTAAACCTATCGTTCGTTTCCTTTCTGCCGTCAAGCGAAAGAACCACATCGTAGATTTCTTTGTTTATAAAATCAATTTTCTCATCATTTAGCAGCATGCCATTTGTTGTTAGTGTAAACCTAAAATTTTTATTATACTTTTTTTCTAAACTCCTTGCATACTTTACAGTTTCCGTTACAACATTCCAATTAAGCAAAGGTTCGCCACCAAAAAAATCCAGTTCTAAATTTCTTATATTACCTGATTTTTGAATTAAAAAATCAATGGCTTTCTTTGCGGTTTCCGGCGGCATAAGCTCTCTTTTGCCGCAACCAAATTTACCTTCTGACGCAAAACAATATTTGCACCTTAAATTGCAATCATGCGCAACATTTAGGCAAACGGATTTTATAGGAGAAGATAAATTTTCGGGCGTTGCCAAGTTTTCGTACGTATCCTTTGAAAAAAGTTTTTCGTTTTTATAAAGTTCCAAAAGTTCTTTGTAAGATTCTCTTATTTCATCTTTTGGATATTTATTTTCGAGCTTTTTAACAACGTAATCTTCCGTATAATCTAAAAAAACACCATTGATATAATCTAAAATATCATAAGAAACATCATCTACAACGTGCACCGCTCCGCTGTTTGCGTCCATAACAAAATTAGTGTTTCCCCATTTAAATTTATGTATCATCTAATTTTTGCCTTTCTTTTTAAAATAAATTTTACCCAATAAAAGATTTATCTCTCGGCAAAAACCGAAAGATAAAAAATAATAGTATTCGATTTTTTAAACTATTTGTTGTGTTCACATTCTTGATTTGTAACTGTGTTGGTATCCTTAGAAGCAGTCTGGCAAGAAGCTTGGCATTCTCCGCAACCGCCATAAACAGCGCTTTTTTTAAGGTCCACAGTTTTAATAGTTTCGATATGTTTCATACTAACTCTCCTTATATAAAAAATTTGCATATTTATATACTATCACAACTACTTATTTTTTTAAATAACCAACTTTAAAATTAATGTTTTAAATTTTTATAAGTAATAATATGTCCGATTTTCAATATATATTTTATTAAAGCAACTAAAAGACATTAAAAATATAGAAGTTATCGGAGCTGAAAAAATGAATGAACATACACTTAAATCCGGCGAAGTACTAAAAAAATTAAAAACCGATCCAAAAAGAGGACTTAGCAAAACAGAAGCAAAAACAAGACTCATAAAATACGGCAAAAATTCGATAACTTACGAAAAAAGCCAAAGTTTTTTAAGAAAATTTTTCGCTCAGTTTTCTGATTTCATGGTAATAATACTCATCACCGCGGCATCTGTTTCATTTATAACATCCGTAATCAGTAAAAGCGGAGATTACATAGATACAATAATAATTTTAGGAATAGTAATAATAAACGCTTTTATTGGGGTTTTGCAAGAAAGTAAAGCAGAAAAAGAAATAACATCGTTAAAAAAACTTGCAACCCCCCTTGCAAAAGTAATAAGGAACGGGAAAAAACAGCTTATCGCATGCGAAGAAGTCGTCCCCGGAGACATACTTGATATTGGAACCGGTGATTTAATATGCGCCGATGCAAGAGTTATAGAATCTTCAAATCTTGCCGCGGAAGAATCGTCCATTACGGGCGAATCGCTGCCGATAGATAAAAGCGAAAAAGAAGTTTGCCCCCAAAACGCCCAGATATCAGAAAGAAAAAACATGCTCTTTACGGGCTCTATCATCAATCGTGGGAATGCAAAAGCCGTTGTTGTTGCAACAGGCACAAATACGGAAGTAGGCAAAGTAGAAAAAATAGTAAACGCAGAGCCTAAAATTAAAACTCCGCTCCAAGCTAAACTTTCTGTTACGGGCAAAATCACATCCATTTGCATAATAGCCGTAAGCGTAGCTGGTTTTATATTGGGGATACTTCAAAAAATAGATTTTATGGAAATGTTTATGATTTCAATAAGTCTGGCAGTTGCGGCAATCCCCGAAGGCTTGCCGGCAGTCGTAACAATAGTTTTGGCAAACGGAGTCCGAAGAATGGCAAAGAAAAATACCATCGTCCGAAACTTACCCGCCGTTGAAACTCTGGGGCATGCAAGCGTAATTTGCTCAGATAAAACAGGGACGCTTACCCTTAATAAAATGACCCTACGTGAAATACGAAACTATACCAAAAGTTTAGATTTTAAAAGCGATTTTTCAAAATTTATTCTAACACTCGGCACCCTTTGCAATAATTCCGAAACATATATAAACTCAGGCGAAATAAAAGCAAACGGCGAGCCCACCGAAAACGCTTTAATAATTGCAGCTGCGGAAAATAACATAACCAAAAAATTTTTAAGCAAAAAGTATGTTAGAATTTTGGAGCTTCCTTTCGATTCTTCACGAAAACTGATGAGCGTAGTTTATAAACATAACAGCGAGTACGAAATAATAACCAAAGGTGCACCTGAAATACTTTTAAAAAAGTGCTCACACTACTACACCGAAAATGGGATTTTTCCAATAAACGAGGAAATCCTACAATCCATAAATAAAAATAGCTCCGAAATGGCCTCGAAAGCAATGAGGGTTTTAGGTATCGCCTACAAAGACGAAAAGGAAATTCCAAGTGATTACATTGGTGCAACGGAAAAAGCGGAAAACAACCTGATTTTTGTGGGTTTATTTGGTATAATCGACCCACCAAGGCCGGAAGCCAAAATGGCCGTGGCGGAATGCAAAAAAGCCGGGATTAAACCCATAATGATAACAGGTGACAGCCCTGAAACCGCAAAAGCCATTGCCGAAAAAGTTGGAGTGCTTTCAAAAAACAGCAAAACAATTACAGGAGCAGAACTTAGCAAAATAAGTGATACCGAATTAAAAAACAGCGTTTCCGAATACTGCGTTTTTGCAAGAGTTTCTCCCGAACACAAAGTAAGGATAGTAAAAGCATTTCAAGAAAACGAAAATATAGTTGCTATGACGGGCGATGGAGTAAACGACGCACCCGCCCTTAAAATCGCAAATATCGGTTGTGCTATGGGCAAATCAGGCACAGATGCGGCCAAATCCGCTTCCGATATGATAATTACAGACGATAATTTTGCAACCATAGTAGAAGCCGTAAAGCAAGGTAGGGGTATATTTGAAAACATAAAAAAAACGATACATTTCCTTCTCTCTACAAATATCGGAGAGGTAATGGTTGTGCTACTTGGCTTTCTAATGCGCTTACCCCCGCCGCTCCTTGCAATACATCTTTTATGGATTAATCTTGTAACAGATGCTTTCCCTGCTTTAGCGCTCGGCGTTGACCCAATTGATAAAAATATAATGAACCGCAAGCCATTAGACCCCCAAAAAAGTTTATTTGCGGGCGGACTTGGATATAACATCATAATCGAAGGTATGTTCATTGCGTCTATGGGTTTTCTTTCGTACAGCATAGGAAGATGTTTCTTTGATATTGATCCACTGCATCCAATAATTGGTCAAACGATGGCCTTTCTCACTTTGGGGCTTAGCCAATTAATACACGCTTTTAACGTACAAAGCAGAAAATCACTTTTTATAACCGGCTTTTTCAGCAATTTAAAATTGATATTTGCCGTCCTTATATGCACCGTGCTCGAGGTTATCACCGTAACGGTTCCAGCGTTTACAAATTTTTTTAAAACTTACTGTTTAAATGTTTTAGAATGGTTTATAGTCATATTCTTATCTCTTTTGCCACTTTTAATTTCAGAGCTTGAAAAATATTTAGAATCTAAAGAAATTAAAATATACAAGAAAAATACATAGGTATATAAAAACATTCCATTTTGTTTATCTCAATTTTTAAATGTCAGATTTTAAAATATAAAAAATATTTATTTTTTAAA
>CAJLZR010000070.1 GCA_905211185.1 uncultured Oscillospiraceae bacterium
GAAACATATATTTGAAGAAATGAAGCACTTTTTCCAAGTATATAAAACTTTGGAAAACAAGGAAACCGTTGTAAATGATATACACGGCAAAGATACTGCAATAGAGGTAATAGCGCAAACGATAGATTCCTATAACAAAAAATTTGGCAAAAAATAAATTTTTAGCTAAGAAAGCGTGTTAGATTATGATCGTACAATTGGAAGAAATAAGAAACGAACTCTTTAAAATAAAAGATGATCTCCTATCTTTACGCGAAACTTTGTCAATAGATAAATCCAAAATAAAGCTCCAAGAATTAGAGGCTAAAACAGCAAAACCCGATTTTTGGAATGATACTGAAAATTCTCAAAAAATTCTTTCGGAAATCAGCAAGCTAAGCGGAAAAATCAAAGAATTTGAAAAATTAAAAAATAATTTCGATGATTTGGAAACTTTAGTGGAACTTTCTTGCCAAGAAAACGATGATTCCTCTGCCGAAGAAATAAAACAGCAATTCAAAAGTATAAAAAAAGAATTAAAACAGCAAACTTTATCAACGCTCCTTACGGGAGAATACGATAGCCAAAATGCAATCCTTACTTTTCACGCGGGTGCCGGCGGAACAGAATCCCAGGATTGGGCAGAAATGCTTTGCAGAATGTATACCAGGTGGGCGGAAAAACACAAGTACAAAGTAAAAATGCTTGATTTTTTAGATGGTGAAGAAGCCGGATTTAAAAGCGCCTCCTTACTTGTGGAAGGCACAAACGCTTATGGATATTTAAAAGGCGAAAACGGAGTTCATAGGTTAGTAAGAATTTCGCCGTTTGATGCTTCCGGCAGACGCCATACCTCCTTTGCCTCCTTGGAAGTTATCCCTGAAATAAATGATGAAATAAAAATTGATATCAATCCCGAAGACATAAAAATGGACGTTTTCAGAGCAAGCGGAGCCGGCGGTCAACACGTTAACAAAACCTCATCGGCAGTAAGGCTCACTCATATTCCAACCGGAATAGTTGTTGCTTGCCAAAATGAGCGAAGCCAGTTTCAAAACCGCGATACCGCAATGAAAATACTAAAATCCAAACTTATAGAAATAAAAGAAAGAGAACACCTAGAAAAAATCGAAGATATAAAAGGCATACAAAAAGAAATATCCTGGGGCTCTCAAATAAGATCGTACGTATTCATGCCATATACTTTAGTAAAAGATCATCGCACAGGCTGCGAAGTTGGAAATGTAGAAGCAGTTATGAATGGTGAACTCGATGAATTTATAGATGCATATTTAAAGCAAAATGTTAAATAAATAGTAAGGTGATTATTTTGCTTTCCAATGAATATATATTATTGTTGCAAGATAGAATGCTGAGCTATTTTACGGTTAAATTTATAACAAGTTTTTCACTATTAAATAAAAACGCTATGCCAAACATATCCGGTAGAGCGTTTTTTATACCTAAACATATGCAACCGTGCAACAAATAACACTACGAGCACCAAAAAGTTTTAGCATTTTAGCGCATTCTCTTAAGGTACTACCTGTCGTTACAACATCATCGCACAAAAGAATATTTTTGTTTTTTAAACTACGAATGTTTGTAACTTTATATACACCTTTTACATTTTCACGCCTCTCATTAAGAGTAAGCTCATGCTGCGGAAAATTTTCTTTTGATTTAATAAGTAAATCTTCATATTTAAGCCCAATATTTTTTGCAATTAACTTTGCCAAACATTCCGATTGGTTATATCCCCTTTTGCGCATTCCGGATTCAGATAGCGGGACTGCAGTAACAACATCAATATTTTTAGAAGTTTTTTCAAGCTCATCGCTTACTACCTGCGCAAAATACTTAGCGTATTGCTTTTGACCTCTAAATTTAAAGCTCCATATTGCCTTTCTTACTTTTCCGCTATATTTAAATGGAGATATACACGCTATATTTTCTTCTCCAAACTCTAAAATTGTACGTATCATGGTACTCGGAACAACTTCCAAAGAACAATTATTACATACGCACTTGCCAATTGGAACAACTTCTGAGCAAAATATGCACCTCGGAGGAAACAGTAGCTCCAAAACTCTATCTTTAAAATCCAAAACACTTTCAACAAATTTCATTTTCGCTTACTTTACTCTTTACCTATCAAATCAACCGCTTGCTGAAGCTGTATATCTACATCGTCGGGGTTTTCGGCAACAACATCAGGAGTTAAACCCTTTTTAAAAATACTATTTCCGCTCTTGGTAACATAGTCAGCATCTGCAACAACAACAACAGAATCATCTGAAAGAGTTATTTTTTTGGTCCTGACTGGATTACCAAACGTCTTCGTACCAACAATTTTTGCATTTTTTGAATCTTTTAATGCAGAAGCCAACACCTCTGCCCCACCACAGGTCTTTCCATTTACCAACACCACAAAATTTAAATCGACCCCGGAAGACGTGGACGTACATACAACTTCCGCCTCATTCTTTTTATTAACGGCACTGACAATATCGCCTGAAGGAATTATATGCTGCAAAATTTTGAAAATTTCCTCATCGCTACTTTTTTCACAATCTCTTAAATCAAGCACTATATTATTAATACCACCGAAAAAAGTACTATCAATCTTATCGATAAAATCTTTTGAAGCGTCATTTATAAATTTATCACACTTAATATATGCGACGTCATCCTTGAGCTTTTTATACTCAATTTTGGGTTTTAATTTTTTGTTTGCATCTTGGTATTCCTTGTAACCTTGTTTATTCCAATATCCAGAGCTTTCGTTCTGAAGTCCGTTTACATATCCCCTGCAAAGCGAATCTAGCATCTCAGATTCAGAAATATCAGAAATATACTCGGACCGAACGCAGTGGTCAAGTTCGCTTAAAGTGGAATACATTTTTTGCTTTTCCTGAACAAATGAAACCACATCGTTAAATTTATCCATCGCTATCTTATATCCCAAAGAATATACCAACGCTGATGCACCAAATATGCTTGCCAAAAAAACACTCAGTGAAACCTTTTTATTCAAAAACTTTAAATTCATGTACTCCACTCTCCCCTCAAAATTAAAACACCAATTATTAATAACTCACTATGGCCGAAGGATTGGTACGGACACCGTTTACTCTATATTCAAAATGCAAGTGCGGGCCCGTTGAAAATCCCGTATTACCAACGTTACCTATTTGCTGACCGGCTGAAACATTTTGCCCCACTTTAACACGAACACTGCTCATATGTCCATAAAGCGTAGACTTACCATTTCCGTGGTCAATAACTACGTAGCTACCATATCCGCCACCCCAGCCGCCTGCATTGGCTATTATTACTTTTCCGGCACCGGCTGCGACTACTTGAGCACCATAAATTTTCGCTCCTGCAATATCGATCGCACCGTGTACATGCGATCTTCCGGCGCTATCATTAAACCCTGATGTAATCTTATAATATCCGGGAACAGGCCAAGTATAACCACCGGTATGTTTAACCGCAGGGCCTGTCTGTGTAGAGGGCTGTTTTTCTGCTAAACGCCTTTGTTCTTCGTAATATTTTTGTATTTGCGCATCAATTGCTTTTATTTCAGCATCGTTTTGATCTATTTCTTTCTTTACGCCTTTTTCGGATTCCTGTAATTCAGAAAGCAGTTTTTCACTTTCGTCATAAAGTGATTGCAGATTTTCCCTGCTCTTTTCCAAAGCAGCTCTTTCTTTTTCTTTTTCCGATTTGGTTTCCAAAATCTCTTTCTTTTTATTTTCTACTTTTTCGAGATCGCTGTTAAGAGCATCTATAAGCTCTTTTATGGTTTGCCCAACTGAACGAGCAGTATCCACTTTATCTAAAAAATCTTCAAAATCCTTTGCACCAAGAATTATATCTATTGTGGATGTGTCGCCGGCAACGTAAATTGAATATAATGCCTTTTTTAAAGCTTTTATTTTCTGATTGATATCTTCTTGGATCCTTTCAATTTCGCGCTCAGCTTCCAAAATTTCTTCATCCAACTTGGCTATGTACTCGTTAGAAACGTCAATTTGACTTTCCGCAAGTTTAATTTGTTCGTCAAACGCCTCTTTGTTTTTTGCCTCTTTACGCACTTTACTTGAAGCTTCTTGAAGCTTTTGGCCAAGCTCTTTTTTCTTTGTTTGAAGCGCTGCTCTTGAATTTTGGCTTTCGGTAATCGTTGTGGACATAATCGGCGGCGTAATCGTATAGGCCAAGACCATCGAACTTGATAAAACAAAAAGCAGTTTTGTTAATAATTTTTTATCACCATGCAACAACTTCTCCACCTTCTTTGCTCAAGTAACGTCTTAGCGAGATTGCGCTTCCAACAACGCCAAACACCACCCCGGTTGCCAAAAAGCAACCTAAAACTTTCCAAAATATATCCGCAAAGCTAATTCCAATAAAAGGAATAATTCCTCCGATCACACTCAACAAGGCATTATAAACACCATCTAAAACAAATGTAGAAATAACTGCCGCAACGCAACCTATTATCATTCCCTCCACCATGAAAGGAGCTTTTATAAACCCATTTGTGGCACCCACAGATTTCATAATGCTAATTTCAAATCTTCTGTTATGCATAGTAATTTTTATTGTATTCGATATTATAAAAAGTGATACAATACCCAAAGAACAAATTATCCA
>CAJLZR010000071.1 GCA_905211185.1 uncultured Oscillospiraceae bacterium
CAAACAATACAAATTCGTCCGCGTCTATACAATATATAGTATAGTGTTATTATAATTACACTATATATTTTATAAGAATTTGGAGATTTAAAATGATTGGCATTATCTGTGCAGAGCCTGAAGAAATAGAAACAATAGTTTCCTATATGGTTAATATCAAAAAAGATAAAATACATTCTTTTGAGTTTATAAAGGGAAAACTTGAAAATTCGGAATGTGTTTTAGCTCTTAGCGGGGTTGGAAAAGTAAACGCCGCCATATGCGCCCAAACACTTATACTAAAATATAATCCTAAATTTATACTAAATATAGGCGTCGCGGGAGGAATTGACAATAATTTAAAAATTGGAGATATAGTTATAGGAGAAAATGCAGTAGAGCACGATTTTGACGTTTCTGTATTTCCTAACCGAAAAAAAGGACAAATACCGGGTTTCTCGGACGCAAAAATCCCATGCACGCCCTGGATTACCGAGCTTTTGATAAAATGTGCAAATGAAATTCCGAGCATAAAAAAACGCTCCGGAACAATTTTAACCGGAGATCAATTTATAAATTCACCGGATAAAATTTCGGAGCTTAAAAAGGAATTTGGCGGTATTGCTTGCGAGATGGAAGCAGGAAGCATTGCGCAGGTTTGCAGCGTTAACAATATAGAATTCGGGATTATAAAATCTATATCCGATTTGGCACATCAATCAAAATTCTCACGTTGACTTTCACGCGTTTATAAAAGAAGCTTCCCAAAAAGCGGGGCTACTACTTTTAAAATTTATAAAATCATATCAGGATTTATATCCACAAACATAGGAACATTTCTACAAACATTATCTTTTGAAAAAACTTTTATTGATTCGGAAATTAAATTTCTAAAAGCACTGTTATTTTTGCATTTAATAATTATCCTATATCTATATTTACCTGAAATTTTTTTGATAAGCGCTTCTGAAATCGGAAATATTCTAAGCGGAATATTTCCGTATTTTTGTTTGGCTGTTGATGTAAGAGTTTTAAAAAACTGGAGACCCGCTTTATAAGCTCTTTTCTCATTTTCGAAAGTAAACCCTATAACACATATATCGGCAAACGGAGGGTAAAGCATGGCTTTTCTTATGCTGATTTCATGCTCAAAAAAATCTTCGTAATTTTGAGATTTTACAAACCTGAAAATCTCGCTTTCCGGGCTAAATGTTTGTATTATTGCCCTGCCCGGAAATTTGGATCTCCCTGAACGCCCGGAAACTTGCGTTAAAAGAGAATATGTTCGTTCGTAACTTTTAAAATCGGAGCTATACAAATACTGATCTACCGATAAAACGCCAACGAGTGTCACGCGCGAAAAATTAAAACCCTTTGATATCATTTGCGTACCAACCAATATATCGTATTTTCCTCCCGCAAAATCCTTAAGCATATCTTTTGCTGATTTTTTAACATTTTTTGTATCAAGGTCCATACGAAGCACCTTGGCTTCCGGAACTATTTTATGTAACACCTCTTCTATCTTCTGAGTTCCAAAACCTAAAAACTTGACGCTATTTTTTCGGCATTTGGGGCAATTTTCAGAAAAATCTTTGCTAAAGCCACAATAATGGCACATAAGCTTTCCGTTTGACTTATGATAATTTAGAGAAATACTGCAATTCGGGCATGAAAGAACCTCGCCGCATGAGCTACACTTTG
The DNA here is from genome assembly GCA_905211185.1 of uncultured Oscillospiraceae bacterium. The sequence goes on from CAJLZR010000071.1 coordinate 1,684, forward strand.
CAAGGGTATTATAACCTCTACGATTTATAAAAATTATAGACTGCTTTTTGTTTTTGAAATTATCAATTAAGGCGTTTGCAAGTTCTTCGCTAAATTCCGAAGATTTATCGCTTAAACGAGAGCTATTCATATCTACTATATCTATTTTAGGAAGAAGCGCACCGCTATAACGCTCTTTTATTTCTATTAATTTATATTTCCCGATTTTTGCATTATAGTAACTTTCAACCGCCGGGGTGGCAGACGATAAAATAAGTAATGAACCACTTGATTTGCACCTAAATTTTGCAACATCTTTTGCACTGAATCTTGGCGTGTTTTCCGATTTATATGTCGCCTCATGCTCCTCGTCGATTATAATAAGTCCCAAATTTTTAACAGGCGCAAAAACAGCGCTGCGAGTACCTAAAACAACCTTACATTTTCCTTCGTTTATAAGCTTCCAATTATGAAAACGTTCTTTATCGGAAAGGCCGCTATGTATAACCGCAACATCATTTTGATACCTTGACTTAAAAACTTCTATAAACTGGGAAGTAAGAGCTATTTCAGGCATCATAAATATAGTGCCTTTATTTAAAGATAGTGCCAAATCCACTAAATTTAGCAAAACTTCCGTCTTTCCGCTGCCGGTAACTCCATAAAGCAAAGCTACATCAAATCTGTTTTTTAAAAACATTTCTTTGGCAATATCAAAAGCTTTTTCTTGCGTGGGGGTCAGCTCAGAAATTTTGCTTTTATCATATGAAGAAGCCTCCCTACTATCTTCGGGGGAAACATACTCGGTTTTCTTTGATACCGATAAAATGCCTTTTGAAAAAAGATTTCTTACAGTGGCAGGGCTAACACCCGTAAAATAGCAAATTTCTTTCATAGTGGCTGATTTATTCGTTTTAATATAATCATATATTTTTTTCTGCTTTTCGGTAAAATGCGGCAAAGGACAAGAAAAATTATTATTAATCTCAAAATAATTATTAGTCCGCTCGCAAGCATTTTTGGGGTTTTCAAATTCTTCTACCAGCAAACCTTTATCAATGCAAGAATTTAAAACCCTATTATAATTTTTAATTTTAAGATTAATTATATCTTTAAGAGTAAAAACCTTTTTGGAACGTCCGCTTAACGCCTCAAAAAAAGCCTTTTGGGGCTCATCTAAAGCGTTTTTGTCACCTAAAGAATTTTCATTTATTCGGTATTTTATACCGTTTAAGCTATCCCCAAGTCCGTGCGGGAAAACCTGTTTTGCGGCATCAAAATAAGAACAAAAATAACGTTCTTTAACCCACTTAATAACGGCCATCATCTCCGAAGATATTATCGAAGATTTATCTAAAACAATATAGATTTTTTTAAGTGGCGTTTCCGGCTTATTTTCGCACTCCTTTGCAAGCTCCATAACAAGCCCAAGGCGTTTGGCACTACCCTTTCCAAAAGGTACAATAACCCTACACCCTATTTTTATTTCATTTACAAAATTTTCGGGGACTTCATAACTATAAAGAATATCATTTTCTAAGGAAAGCTTACTTACCGCTATTTTTGCAATATACATAATAAAAAACCACACGATTTTATAAAAATGATTTACAACAAGGTAAATAATAATTAATTTCTAAATATTTATCAAGGCAACCATACGCCAAGCAAGTGTGCACTTATTTTCAATTATAAATCTAACAAAATTGCTTCTTTATTTTTTCATCAAATCGGCTTTCATGGAATAAAACTTTAATCCGTTAACACATTGCTCTTTGCCGATATCTGAAAACCCCAAATGCTTACATATCTCGTGCGCATATAAAGATGAATTAACGGTGAAAAAACCATTTTTATTTACTGACTTTACCTTATCATATAGTTTTCTTCCGATTCCTTGATTATGGTATTTTCCGTCAACAAAAAATAGTGCTATATGAGTAATATCCTTAGTTGCAATAACACCCAGTATTTTATTATTTTCATCAAAAGCGCCGTAAAAATCTCTTGCCTGCACCCAATCGCTGTTGTTAATGGTTTTTTTAAATTCTTGTATGCCTTCTTCTGTGCAATTGGGGGCTTCATATTCCAAAAACACTTTTAAGACTAATTTTAACGCTTCTTGCATTTCGTTTTTTAAAATTTTTCTTATTATCAATATTTTGTGCCACTTTTAAAGCTCCACAATATTAACTCGGTTACCGTGCTCTTTAATAATATCAATCAGATCATCCACTTTAAGCCAAACAGCTGCCGTGTTTTCATTTGGATGTATTCCTATAATACCCTTACCCTTCATAAAGTCTTCGTCTATATAAAATATCACTTTTTTTTCTTTATCGCTGAGCAGTCCAAACGGTGAGACTGACCCCGGCACCAAGCGCATAATATCCATTAAATCTTCACTGCTTGCAAAGCTCAGTCTTCTCGTCCCATATTTATTCTTAAATTCCTTTAGGTCTACTCTTTTATCGCCCTTAATGGTTATAAGATAATAATTCCTTTTCTTATCGTCCCTTACAAATAAATTTTTTGCACCGCATTCAGGGTACGGGAGCTCTACCTTTGATGCTTCCTTCATACTAAACAAAGCTTCGTGCTCTGTTATTTCATGCCATATATTTTTAGATTTTATATATTCATATATTTCTTGTTTATTCATTCGTGCTCTCCTTATCAATTGGCGTATCCACTGCAAAAATTATAATACGTTTTTTAAAAACAATCAAAAAATAGAAAAGCACACAGAAAACCGGCATATCATATTATAGGCGCATAGAGGAGTGATTTTATTTATGAAAAACTATTACGCAGACGAATTTTTTCTTTCCGCAAACACGGTCGACGGTTTTTATTCCTTATATGACAACCTGTATTACCCCGAGCAAAACTGGTTTTGCTATATTATAAAGGGCGGACCGGGAACAGGAAAATCAACACTTATGAAAAAAATTGCAAAAAAAGCCCCTCCCCAGACG
>CAJLZR010000072.1 GCA_905211185.1 uncultured Oscillospiraceae bacterium
CTGTTTTTAATTTATCAATTTCTTCATCATAGCCTAGTTTTATAATTCCACCATCTTTTATTGTCATTGGAGGATCATCAATTATTGATGTTTCTATTAAATCATATATATCTTGTAATTCATCCAATTTATTATATAACTCTATTAGCATTGGTGATTGGCTTTCTTTCAAAAGTTGTTTTATTTCTGGTAATTTAAACAAAGAATTTTTTAATGTAATCATATCACGTGCATTTGCGTTTCCAAATGCCATTTTTCCTGCCAATCTTTCTATATCATATACCTTTTTTAGGCTTTCTATTACATCTCCTCTAAACATTATGTTATCTTTTAATTCTTTTACTGCATTTAATCTTTTTTGTATTTCATTTATATCAACTAAAGGGTCATTTAACCATCTTCTTAGTAATCTGCCTCCCATAGATGTAGAAGTTTTATCTAATACCCATAATAATGTTCCTTTTTTAGACTTATCTCTCATCTTTTCTGTTATTTCAAGATTTCTTCTAGCATTTATATCTAGAGCCATATATTTTGATAATTGATATATTATTATCTTGTTTATATGATCTAATGTTGTTTTTTGAGTTTCTTCTATATATTCAATTAATGCATTTATAGAACTAATTGCCAATGTTTTTGATTTTATGTCTTCAATTTTTCTACCACTATTATCTAAAATATTAAATCTAAAATTGATGTTATTTAATTCATCTGTGAAAAATTTATCATTAAAATTAGTTATATAAATATTTTCAAATCTTTCTTTTATTTTGCTAATTTCTTCTTTGCAATTACTCATCATTGAATTAACAAGTAATTCAGATGGAGTATATCTTGCTATTTCATCTAAAAGCATTGGAAAATTATAATTGTCTTTAATCTCAGCTGCATAAAACTCACCTGTTGAAATATCGCAAACACTAATTCCATAATATATACCACTTTTAAATATTGACATTATAAAGTTATTTTTGCGTTCTTCTAACATATTGCTTTCTACAACTGTACCAGGAGTTACTACTCTTATTACTCCTCTTTTTACTATTCCTTTAGCTTTTTTAGGATCTTCTAGCTGTTCACATATTGCTACTTTATATCCTTTTGCAATTAGTTTAGATATATAAATTTCAGCAGCATGATGTGGAATTCCACACATTGGTGCTCTTTCCTCTTGTCCACAATCTTTTCCTGTTAAAGTTAATTCTAATTCTCTTGATGCTGTTATTGCGTCATCAAAAAACATCTCATAAAAATCGCCTAATCTGTAAAATAATATGCAATCTTTATATTTTTCTTTTGTAGCAAGATAGTGTTGCATCATTGGTGAGAATTCTGCCATATTTTTTTACCTTCCTTCATCATCTATATCTGATTTTATTCTTCCTTCAGGCTTTTCCTGTTTTGGTGTTTCTTCTGTTTGCTTTGTATTTATTGGTTTGTTAGTTTCTGCATGATTTGCAGCTTGTATTTGCTCTTTATTTGCTTTTTGGGTGTATTCTTCTATTTCTAATTTATATAGCTCATTTAATAACTTATAAATCCTATCCCTATCACCAAATCCCATAGCTTTTGCTGCTTGACCTTTATCCATTGTCTCACATAATTTATTAAATCTAGCTTCTATTGCCAATAACTCTGCCTTTCTTCTATCGTTTACTCCGCCTATAACCACGTCTCTATATTCTAGTTCAGAAATTTTTTTATCTAGTTCTATTCCATTATTTCTTCTATGTTTTCTATTATCTGCAACTTCTCTATACATATTTACTAATTCTTTGTTCTCAGCTGTATTAATTCTTCTACTAATAGTTCTTCTTGAAACACCAAATTTATCTGCTGCTTCATCAGCTGTATAACCTTGCTTTAAAATGTATATTAATAAAGCTTCGAAATCTATATGATCAATTTTCTTTTGCTTATAGGGTAACGTTTTTAAATATTCACCGTATAATTCGGAATTAGTAGCAGATAGTTCTTGGATTTTATTGTCTAATGTTCTTAGATCTATTTCTAATTCTTTTGCAAGTTTAACTTTTGTTATTTCTCCTCTTATTAATCTTTTTATTGCATCTGCAAACTCTTCTTCACTAAGATTTTTCATTTATTTTTTTCTCCCGTTTACAAATAATATTTGCATTAAAAGAGAAAATATGTATTAAATAAAAACACACCCTAAACAAATTAATAAAACCTGAAGCAAATATAATGCAAGAAAAATCACATAAAAAGGAATACAGGCAGTCAGAATACACTTTACTTCGCAAAACCCGAATCGATAACGGTATTGCGTACCGATTATATATGAAATATAGCAAACATAAACAAATACGGAAACAACCGTGAAAATTATATAAGTAACATTAAAAAATACAGCAGCTAAGCCGTAATACCTTAACACAATCACTGCATTGTAAATGCCGATGTAAGCTTTATAAACAATAACGCCGAAAGACAAAAATAAAGTAAAATCGCTGTAAGAGCACAATAATATTATTATCAATAATATAAGGTGCTCCATAAGGACGGTAAACATCAAAAAAAGCAGCGAGCAGTCGCCCCTCATAAAAGTATAAAGCGCACTGCCTTTCCCCTCAAAATATTCGCGTATGTCATCGGTAGTTACTGCATTTCTTACTGCAAGCACGGCAGTCAATACCAACAAAATAGCCGCAACAATGAATTTGGCAACATTTTTCTTTAAAAAATTAACCAAATCGTTTTTTATCAGAAAAAAGGAAATATTCATATAAAATTATATGTATATTTCCTCTTAAAATATGATTATGTCTGACATAGTACTATAAAAAATTAATTTTGCAGCATCCAATCCAGATAAATTCCGTAACCTCGTAAAGGATCATTAACAAATACATGCGTAACGGCACCGATCAGTTTATTGTTTTGAATTATCGGACTACCACTCATGCCCTGTATAATCCCCCCGGTCAAATCTATCAATCTTTTATCAGTAACTTTAACCACCATGCCTTTTTCATGAATTTCACTCTGATAAGCCGTCTTCACTATTTCTATATCGTAAAATTCAGGCCTGCCGCTTATCGAAGAATAAAGTTGCGCCCTGCCGCACGTTATTTCTTCTCGGCTCCCCACGTCATAAAGCTGCCCGGAAGGATTATCGATATTTCCGTAAAGACCGTAAGGTATGTTTTTTTCCACCGAACCCAACAAATTTTTCTTGTCAAGCACACCCTTAACAGACCCCGCGCGCCCCTTGCGGCCCTTTTCAAGACCCAAGATTTTACATCCGTATACTTTTCCGCCGGAAACATCGGCACAACCGCCCGCACCGACAGAATGTCCCAAAGCCGCAAAACGTCCGTCCTGCTTTACGTAAGTAAGCGTTCCTATTCCGCCGATTTGCTCTTTTACGCTTATACCCAACCTGAATTCACCGCTGACCCTGTCAATCAGCGGATTGATTCTTAAATCGATCTGTTCATCTCCGCGCATGACGCTGAAAGTAAAAGTTTGTTTACTCTTATCCAGATTTAACAAGCGCAAAATATCTTCGGAACTGTCCACACTTATTCCGTCTATTCTTTTTATTATATCCCCCTCTTTAAGCTCGCTTTTAAGTTCAGCCATTCCAACCAGAGTATCCACTTCGTTAAACTCCACAACCATGACGCCGTTAAGATCCAGATTAAAACCAACCGCTTGTCCGCCAAGATACACTCTGTTCTTATAGGAATTTTCCTCCTCTACCACCTTATATATATAAGAACCGTTTCCCTCCGGAGCTTCGGCATAAGCGGGAACTTCCGCTTCACTCATATAATTTAAAAATTTGGAGACGAGAATACCGGACAAAGAGCAAAAAAGAAACAATATAAGAAGTTGAAAAGATATTATACTACAAATTCGCCTCATACTTTTTAGTTTAGATTTATGAAAGTGTAATTATTCTTTTGATTTCAAAATACAAAAAGAGGAAATATCCAAGATTTTATAAATTAAAAATCCTTTTAATTTGTTTTGCTTTTTTCGTTTCACGACAAAAAAACGCTTCCACGAAGGAAGCGTAAATTTTTTTAATGAATATTTAAGCAGTACCGCATATAACAAACATCAATTTTATTATTAACTTGATCTTAATAAATATTTGGCCGTATCTTTTTTATTTCATAAAAACTGTCCGCGGAAAAAATTTCATCGCGACAATCAGCTAATACAGAACGAGGTATGACAACAAAAGAAACACGTTCGTTTTATTCGATATACGTTATCAATATAATTTAATCAGAATCAGCTTCGTTTTTAAGGGAAAGTTTGTAATTATCACTCCATTTCTTCATTTGCGCCGCATTCTTAAACGCTTCGGTGCTGATATCTTTTGCGCCCGACAAAAGCGAAACTTCTTCTATCGACGCATTTTCGTCAAGCAATGTAAGCCTGGTAAATGTCTGCCCGCCTTCAGTATACTTGTCTATGAAATAATGAGTATCAGCCATAGACGCTATTTGCGGAAGATGAGTTACGCAAAGAAGCTGGTGCTTAAGCGCAAGCCGGGCAAGTTTTTTAGCTATTTCCGCACCGATTTTACCGCTGATTCCCGTATCTATTTCGTCAAATA
>CAJLZR010000073.1 GCA_905211185.1 uncultured Oscillospiraceae bacterium
GACAAATATGCTTCGGGATTAATCCCTGTGCTTGCAATCCAAGCTGCAAGAGAGCCTCTACCAAGCGTGTAAAGCTCTTTCATCTGATTTACAAATTCTTTACGATTGACTATCGAGCAAGGAAGATAATAAATATCAATCTTTTTGCCGTTTATGAGGTTTTCGTTTATAGCTTTTACAAGCTCATAAGAAATGCTCTCAACCCATGAATATACTTGACTAATAACCAACTGCAAATTGTTTTGCTGGCTTGAATAGGAAGAAGAAGCTCCCGAAAGCAAACTTGCAGCAAAACCTAAATCCGTGCAAATATCGTTTTTTAAATCTTTTTCGCACTCGTCTTTGAAAAGCGAAGTATCAACATCAAGTTTATTAATCCTAGTACCACTCGCAACCGAAAAGAAGTTTGTTCCGCCGGAATTTGCCCTTTTTAAAATGCCGTCTTTAACCATTTCATGCTGCTGTTTTTGCTGATTTTGAGTGAGTGCACTCGTTCCGGGTTCTTTCCCTTGCGGAAATTCCATGTAAAAAATTCTGCTATTGATTTCTGATAGAACATTCCTTTTGGTGTTAGTCCAGTAGTCCGAATACAAAATATCCTTAATAGCTTGTAAAACAAGAGGGCGCCCCCACTTTTCTTCACGGCTACTCCTTATTTTTAGTGTTATGGTTTTCGAAGCATCTAACACATACCAATTAGGCAGACCGCTGTTTTTGCTTCTTTTCAGGAAAGCTTCTCTTATTTCTTTTGGGTAGCGTTTAAGCTTATTTTCAAGCTTCTCGCCATTAAAGTTAGTAAAATAATTAAGATCAAATGCAATTTCATAGCTTCCATTTTTAATCCCCACAATCTGTATGTAGTCAATCGGCAAATTGCAAACAGAAACATTTAATTCGCTTGAGTTTATTTCAGAGATACTTTTAACGTCATACTCTGCCATGAATTTTTGATTATTTCTTGGCTTTTTGACCGTTTCCAAATATGAAACACTAACACCATAAATCATTGCTCTAAAGAGCATATCTCTGATAAACTCTTTATCTTTAATTTTCCGAAGTATATTCTCGGTTCGCTCTTTATTTCTTTTGGATTTTGAGATGACAATTCTATCAAGCGTTAAAATGCTCGTCATGTAGTCAATTACATTACTAAAAATTCCTGATGAAGAATATATTTCTTTACTTAGATTTCGAAGCTCTTCGTTGTTATCCATAGGATTTTTAATAATTTCCGCAAGCTCGTCAAAAGATTTGTTAAGCACAATATTTGCGTAGTTACCGCTTGAAGCATTTTCATATCCCCAAAAACTGTTCACTTCAAAATTTTGCTTTTCCAAAGAAATACACCTCCTCGTATAATAAAGTTGTTGTTCCACAAGCCATATGGAATAATAAAGTTAACAAGCAGAGTGGCACCGATCACCTCCTTGAAGTATATAGCTTCCTAAATTAGGGTAGTGCCTCTGTTTTGTGACTTGATACGAATGAGCTGGATAGTATTTAGTACTGAATATCTAACGAGGTTGTGTGTCACAAAATCAAGAGGAAACTTCTGCTTGAAATAATTTTTTATGGGGGTTTTCTTTTGTTTTATTGCGGTATTGATATTGCTAAAAATAATCATGAGGCTTCAATAATTGATGAAAAAGGCAAACGATTAATTGAAAGTATCTCGTTTTCAAATTCTCAAAGAGGTTGCGAAAAACTTTTTAAGCTTTTTGAAAAATTTGAAATTAATCCGGAAAATATTGTGATCGGAATGGAAGCAACAGGTCACTACTGGCTTTCTGTTTATTCTTTTTTTATTGAAAATAATTTTAACACGAAAGTTATTAATCCAATTCAGTCAGAAGCTTTTAGAAAAATGTATATACGTCAAACCAAGAATGATTCGAAAGATTCTTTTATAATTGCTCAAATCATGCGATTTGGTCAATACTCGGAAACCAAGCTTGCCGAAGAAAACATTATCGCTTTACGTCAGCTTTCACGATTCAGGCTTGTTTTGGTTGATTTTTGCAGTGACTGTAAACGTCGTGTTATTGCACTTTTGGATCAAGTTTTTCCTGAATATCAAAAATTTTTTTCTGATACTTTTGGCACAAGCTCAAAAGAAATACTCTTAAAATATCCTACACCTGAGGATATTCTTTCTATTTCAACTAAAAAACTTTCAAAAATTCTTGAAAAGGCCAGTAAAGGTCGCTTTAGCTTGGAAAAAGCTGAAAATCTAAAATCTGTTGCTAAAAATTCTTTTGGTGTTTCTTTTGCCAAAGATGCTTTTTCGTTTCAAATAAAACAACTTATGCAGCAAGTTATTTTTATTGAAAATCAAATTCAAGATTTGGAAACACAAATTTCCAATTTACTCTTAAAAACCAATCAAGTAATTACCACGATTTCCGGAATCGGTGAAACTTTAGGTGCCATTATTGTCAGTGAAATCGGTGATATACATCGTTTTGGTTCACCCTCAAAACTTGTTGCCTTTGCCGGGCTTGATGTAAAAGTTAATCAATCCGGTGAGTTTTCCGGTACCAAAAACAAAATTTCAAAACGTGGCTCACCCTATCTTCGCCGTGCTATTTGGCTCGCTGCAAACAAAGCAGCCTTTTGCGATCCGATTTTATCGGATTATTATCAATCATTAACGTCTCGTGGTAAACACCATTTAACTGCTATCGGGGCTGTCGCACGCAAGCTTTGTAATATTATTTTTGTTATCCTTCGCGAAAATAGAGCTTATCAAGTCAATCCTCCCATCAATCAAAAACTTTAAAAATTTTTTCAAAAATCCTATTGACTTTTTATAGCTGGTCTAATTTATAAATGTCTGAAATTCGTACTCGTTTTGAAACGCTCTGCCATTTCGTTCAAGTTCGTTTGCAATCAAATTAGCATAAGAAATAGCGGAAAACCTATCTTTCAAAGTTCCGCCGTTATTTTCAATTTTTATTCTTCCTTCAATTACTGTAAAGCTTAAGTTTACCATTTCATTGATAAGTGCCGTTGTTTGATAAAAAGGTTCCTGAAACAAGACTTGATTTTCAATAGCCAAGCTACCGAATTTCTTAATTTTTCCAAGATTTTCAATTGCTTCATTTTCATGCATTAAAAGCCTTAACTTTCCTTGCCTTACTGAATCTCTAAGCGAAACAGCAGCATCGGAGTTAAACTGGGCACTCGCCTTAATTGAATAAATCACTTTAGGAGCATCGGGGCTTTTGCACCTGCTCGCCATGCTATCGTCATTTATGCACGACCACGCTGGGTAAATTATGTTTCTTTCATCATCTGTTTGTTCTTGCACCAAATTATCAAAAACTCCAATTCCAACACCTTGCGAGTCAAGAACTATATAGTCGCAATCGAGGTCATAAAAGAGTCTGCGTGCCTTGATTGCTTGATTAAATGTATGTCCGCCTTTGGTAGTTGTTATGTAAACAACGTTTCGCAAGTATCGATTTTGCCCATAGGGAATAAGCTGTAAAACGCTAAAACATGAAGCATCGCTTTCTTTTCCGCCTTGTGTTGCAACGTCAATGGAGAGTATTCTTATCTCGCCGTTTTTCTTGATTGGGTACTTTAAGCTGCTATCGTTTAAAAGATTGTAGTAATGCTTGGGATAGATAGGTTTTAATAATTTTCTTGCCGAAGAAAGTTCATCAAATGAGTAAAAAGCGTTTTCTGATTGCCCGAAAAACAGCGAATCCATTTCCATCATCCACCCGATTGAATCCCAATCATCTTCAAGCATTTCGTCCCTAATTTGCTCAATAGGATAATATCCTTGCGACACAGGAAGCTGATACGGAAACCCAACACAACAATAATTATCGCCTTTAATCATTGACTTGAAAAAAGACTTAAACTTTGCGTAGCTATAATGATATTTGTAGTACGCAGATGATAAGTAAAGCTCGGTATTTGGCTCTTTTGGATAATCTTTGTATTTGGCTTTTAGGAAAAATCTCGGTGTTCGCTGACCTGCCTTAAATTTTCTTATTACCTTATCCAAAATATTTTTCTTTATCTGAACAAACTCATCAGCAAGAATAAAATTTGCTCTTGCACTCCTTGCAGAATCTGCAGCAGTTACAACCTGAATAGACGAACCATTCCTAAAATGCACACTTGCAACGCTAAGGCTAATTTTGTAATCATCAATTTCATTTCGAAGATTAGTAGACGAGGTCATAAAGTCCTCAATAATTTTCTTAATGATATTAACACTCTGCCCACGTTTTCCGGCTGCAATACAGATTTTAATTCCGGGATAAAGTATGCACTTTAGTACACAAACAATCGCAGCAATAAGAGATTTACCCATACCACGACTTGCAATAATCATAGTGTAGTTGTATTTAAAACACATAACAATTAATGCTTGCTGAAATGGTTTAAGCCATTTCAAACCGAGATAATCAATCGCTAATCTATGAGGATTTTCTCTGTAAAAAGCCGTCCATTTTCCAACACCACGCCTGAGCTTTTTGAGTTTATCGCTACTCATTTTGT
>CAJLZR010000074.1 GCA_905211185.1 uncultured Oscillospiraceae bacterium
AAAGCCCTCTATCATTGACGCAAAGCGTAAGCGCAGAATTGCGGCGGGAAGCGGCGTAAAAGTCGAGGAAGTAAATAAGCTTCTTAAGCAATTTGAGCAAATGCAAAAACTTATGAAAAAATTTGGCGGCAAAGGCAAACGTGGCATGTTTGGATTTAAAATGCCGAAGTTTTTTGGGTAACTAACTTAGTTTATATGTTTAATTTAAATATATAAAAATCAAATTATTAATTTTATGGAGGAAAAGAAAAATGGCAGTAAAAATAAGACTTCGCAGAATGGGTGCACACAAAAAACCTTTTTACAGAATAGTGGTGGCAGATTCACGCTCACCACGTGACGGAAGATGCATCGAAGAAATTGGATATTTTAATCCCATGGTAAATCCGGTTGATATCAAACTTGATATGGAAAAAGTTGAAAAATGGATAGCAAATGGTGCTCAACCAACCGACAGAATAAAGAGCATTATAAACGAAATTAAAAATCCAAAGGAAAAGAAAGAAGTTAAGAAAATAAGCAAAAGAGCAGCCAAAAAGCAGGAAGAAGAAGCTAAAGCTAAGGCCGAAGCAGAGGCTAAAGAGGTAGAAGCGAAAGAAGTAGAAGCTCCTGCAGAGGAAGCCGCTCAAGATAAAGCAGCCGAATAATAATTAAATTTTTGATACTTTTTAGATTGAAGCGAGGAAAATTTAATAATGGACGATTTAATAAAAAATCTTTTGAATGTTATTTTGCGCGAACTTGTAGAAAAAACGGATGCTATTCAGATTTTAAAAGATGATTCCGCGCAAGATGGGCTGGTTGTTTACAGAGTAATTGTAGACGAAAGCGATATGGGAAGAGTTATCGGCAAGCAAGGACGTATCGCAAAGTCCATAAGAAATATTGTGCGTGCCGCTGCTATGAAAAATGATATCAAAGTGGCTATTGAAATAGGTTAAGATTATTAATATAACACGTTTGGATAAAAGTCCTGACGTGTTATATAAAACTGTTTTTTAAGGAAACATAAAATTATGGCAAGAAAAAAATATTTATGTGTTGGAAAAATTGTTGGCTCAAGAGGGCTCAAGGGAGAGCTTAAAGTAGAGCATTATTGCGATAGCCCCGAAGTTTTTTTTGATATAGAAAATCTTTTTATTGACGTAAATGCCGAGCCTTTAAAGATTGATGGCATGCGTGTGCATAAAGCTCAGGTTTTGCTTTTTTTAACCGGGATTGAAAATAAAGAGTCGGCGGAAAAACTAAAAGGAAAATATATTTACGCTTTTCGTGATGATATTCCGATAGAGCCCGGAAGTTATTTTATCGAGGAACTAAAAGGTTGCGATGTATACAATTTTGAAAGTAACAGGTTTTACGGCACTTTAAAGGATGTTTTCAACACGGGCGCAAATGACATTTACGAGATATATAATTCCGAAGAAGATAAAGAGTACTTGGTGCCTGTTATAAATGGCACTTTGGTAGATGTTAATTTTGATGAGAACAAAATATTTATAAATCCTATCGAGGGTATTTTTGATGAATAACGAGGTAGAAAGTAAAATTGAAATTGACGTTATGACCCTTTTTCCAGAGGTGTGTGAGGAATACTTTTCATCCAGCATTATAGGTAGGGCGCGCAAAAAAGGGGTGCTTGATATACACTGTCACCAAATCAGAGATTTTGCGTATGATAAACATAAGAGGGTAGATGATACTCCTTATGGCGGCGGAAAAGGCATGGTGATGATGGCCGAGCCTATTTTTGAGTGTTTTGAGCATGTTTGTGATATGCGTGGTACAAGGCCGCACCTTATATACATGTCGCCCAAGGGAAAGATATTTAATCAGGAATTGGCAAAAAATTTAAAGTCATATAGAAACCTTGCTATCTTGTGTGGACATTATGAGGGCGTAGACGAAAGAGTACTTGAGGAAATTGTCGATGAATATATTTCCATCGGTGATTATGTGTTAACCGGTGGCGAAATACCCGCAATGGCGCTTGTGGACGCTGTTTCTCGTATGGTGCCGGGAGTTCTTTCGGAAGATATATGTTTTGAAGAAGAGAGCCATTATGATGGGATGCTCGAACACCCTCAATATACAAAGCCTTACGAGTGGCATGGCAAATGCGTTCCTGATGTTTTAATTTCCGGACATCATGCAAAGATCGAAAAGTGGAAATTAGAAAATTCGCTAAAGGAAACGGCTAAATACCGTCCGGATTTATTATAAAAATTTAGTGTTTGAAAAACCACTTTTATGAATGTATAATGAGACCATGGATATTTATTTTGCACAAAACGCAGGTGTGTTTTTGTTAGTTTAAACAACGGGTATTTTAAAAAAGGCGCTCCAGTAGTAAATAGTGATAAAAAAACGGTTTTTTATTGACTAAAGTGATAATTGTTGGTATAATATATCAACATTGATAATATTTTATTATATTTTATTTTTTTAATTTTTAAACATGATAAGGAGAGAATAAAATTATGTACGTTAAAGAGGTAGTCGTCAAAAACCAAGTTGGTCTTTATGCAAGACCTGCAACCTTTTTTATTCAAAAAGCTAATGAGTTTCAATCATCTATTTGGGTGGAAAAGGAAGAAAGAAGAGTTAATGCAAAAAGCTTACTTGGAATTTTGTCTTTAGGCGTTACGGTTGATACCGAAATAAAGATCATTGCCGATGGTATTGACGAAGAGGCTGCCGTTGATTCACTTGCAAAACTTGTTGAAGTAGGATTTTTTGAAGAAAATGGCGCTTCGTCAGAAGATGGAGATTCCTCTGATGATGCAACAAAGGTTGCTAAATAATTTTACCGAACAGAGTTGCTTTATAAATTTTAGTTAAGCAGTACCCCTTGTCAATTGACAAGGGGTACTGTTTATTTTATGGAACTCTTTAATTATATTTTTTTAACTATGTTTCCGGAATTTTTAAATATTACACTTTCATCAAGGACGCCGCGAACCATTGATGTGGGGTATACTGAGGAATTACGCCCGATTAGAGTGCCGGGGTTCATAACACTGTTACAGCCAACTTCTACGTAGTCCCCAAGAATGGCGCCAAATTTTCGGAGGCCGGTTTCTATTTTTTTATCTTTGTATTTAATCACTACATTTAATTTATCCGATTTAACATTAGAAATTATCGCACCGGCGCCCAAATGAGATTTATATCCAAGAATAGAATCGCCAACGTAGTTAAAGTGCGGTACTTGGACATTATCAAATAGTATACAGTTTTTAAGTTCTGTTGAATTTCCAACCACTGCGTTTTTTCCAACAACAGCGCTTCCTCTTATGAATGCGCAGTGGCGAATTTCGGCGTTTTCATCTATTATGGTAGGGCCATCTACGTGTGCGGAACTGTCAATTTTAGCGTTTTTTGCTATCCAAATGTCCGAACCTACTTTTTCAAATTTGTCTTTTGGCAGAGATGCGCCAAGAGTTTTTATGAAGTCTTTAATAAGCGGTAGAACTTCCCACGCATAAAAAACTTCTGCAAAAACTTCTTTTGATATTGTTTTTGATGTATCTAAAAAATTTTTATAATTAAGTGAATTTTCTTTCATAAATAAAATTACAACCGAGTTTTTAAAAAATTTAAAAGCTTGGTTGTAAAAAATGCCTCCCAGATATTGTTTTAATGTTTTATGATATTCTTGAGATAGGGAACGATATTATAAATTCTGTGCTTTCGCCAAGTTTGCTCGAAACTTTTATGTTTCCGCCGTAAGATTCGGCAATGTCTTTGGCTATTGCAAGTCCGAGCCCTGAACCTTCAGCGTTCATTTTTTTGCCCGAATCTGCTCTATAATGCTTTTCAAAGACTTTATCAATTTCATCTTCGGCAATACCTATGCCGGTATCCTTTATTTTTATGTATGCCAAATTGGATTTTTCGGTTACGTTTATAAATATTTGCCCGCTTTCTTTATTATATTTGATAGCGTTTTCGACTATATTCGTAATTATTCTTGCAATTTTATTTTCAGGTATGGAAACATATATTTCTTCGGAATTAACCTTTATATCTATCTGTATTTTTCTCTTGTCGGCAAGTGGCTCGAGTTCTTTAACAAATTTTTTAATTTCAACGCTTAAATTACAGCTTTCCGAATTTTTAGCCGGTACTTTGCCGGATAGATTTGGCATATTATTTACAAGGTTCAAAAGTCGTTTGGATTCCGAAGCAATAATATCATAAAACTCATTAACCGTTTTGCTGTCTTGTCCGCCTTTTTGCAAAAGCTCCACAAAGCCTATTATGGAAGTAATAGGGGTTTTTAAGTCATGAACTATTTCTTCTATATCTGAATTATTGTTTGGCATAATTAATCATTCCCAATTTTAAAATATCTATATTCTTAAAAATTAATCTTTTAATTCGTCTTCTGAAGCGAATCTATATCCCACACCTCTTACAGTTAGAATATATTTTGGATTTTCAGACTCATCTTCAATTTTTTGACGTAAATATCTGATATGAACGTCTACCGTACGTGCATCGCCGCAAAATTCA
>CAJLZR010000075.1 GCA_905211185.1 uncultured Oscillospiraceae bacterium
TTACGTTTACAACGTTATTTTCATCTTTTTCAATTAAAGTGCCGTTTCCTTTTACACCTTGAACAGAGCTGTCAGCTTTTTCGCCTTGCAAAGACGAAGCGTATTCACTACCATGTTTGCCGTCTAAAAGGTCAGCATCTAGGCCGCTTGCCGTACCGTCAACGGTTTTTAGTTTCTCTAAAATTTCCTTTGCTGTAAAACGACTTAATAAAATAAAATACTCGCCCACATATTCGGCTAAGTATTTAGAGCTTGCGGTTAAATCTCCGCTTTCCAAATTCACGATATTTCCCGAAACATCAAACTTCTTAATCGCAAGATTTCCTAAAGAGTTTATGTTTACAGAAACGCTGTCGGTGTTTGAATCAGATACATCGAAAATAATTAGCATATACGGAAAATATCTTGTTATTTCAGATGATATTGATTCGTAGTAATTGTCTGAAACTCTTTGCAAAGAAACATCAAAAATTCTTCTATCGTTTTGAATGTAAAAATCATGCGAAGATAGAATACTCGCTATTTTACTAAAGTTACTGTCGGAACCTATTCCGGCAATATCTGTCCTAAATTTCAAAAACGTTTCTTCGGTATCTGCACCTGATGAAGAATAAAGAGTTAAATCTCCAAAATCTGTTTTGCTTGGCATATAAAATCACTTCCTTAATTAAATGATTATTTCTCCGTCCATATCATCGAGCCGCATAGCATCTCGGTTTCTAAGAATAAATGGATCGTGAGTTTTTAGTTTTGTCATTCGGATTAAATGTGCTGTGGCACTACTCTTAAAGCACGTCTTATCTCTCATTTGAACACGAATTGCATAGCATACTTTGGCCTTTGATTTTTGATAATCTTTAAACGCAGTTTTTGATTTAAGATTTGATTTTATGGCTGCATTTAAAACTGTTGGCATCTGCAAAATTTGAGGTTTAAAATGCAGATTTGACCTTAGAATTTTAGAAATATTGATTGTTTGATTTCCCATATTAACGCGGTTTCTAAAGGTATAACGAGTATGTAAAACGTTCATCCTTAAGTAGTCTATGGCATGAAAAATTATCCCTTCATAAAAGGGATAATCTTCAACCACATATTTAAAAACAGGGTCTTTTTTGACATAGATTTTAAGTATCTTATTCATCTTGTTTCACTTCTTTTTAGCTTGAAACTGTGGCTTGATTTGTACGCTCAAAAGTAATATCACCCTCTGCAAAGAACACGTTCATTCCTTGATATAATGTTATTTCTTGTGTCAGCTCGGAGTAATACATTACTTTTCCTGATTCATCAAGTTCAAAAATATATCTTGCAATTCCTGCGTTTGCGGTAAACTCATTTGGAAATTCAAGACGTATTTTGTTTGAAATTACACCATTTGCAGAATCATTCCAAGTTTCCGAATTGTTTCGAACTCTTATCCTTGCATACCCTGTGGAAGCATCGGGTTCGGCATTTTCGGGTAACGTTCCCGAATCGTCAATCGCCACAGTTGATAAACCTATATACGTATAAGTTGGCGGTGTATAATTGGTAATTCCTCTGATGTGATTATTTTCGAGGTCTGCTTGATATTTTGTTATCATAAAAAATCATTTCCTTTCTAATTCTCTTTAATTTGAGGTTTGAATGTTATATATCCTTCGGCTCGCCGAAATTTCTGACCTTTGCGGTCAATGAGGACAGGCTGATGAACATATTTCCCATATAAGTTTTCTGTGTCAGATTGGTCTAAGCTAACAGTAAATCGGTAATATAAATATCCTGTTTCGGCGTCGCCATCTCGGAGAATCGTACAATCTTTTACAAGTATCGGATTATGCTGCATTCCAATCGGAGAAAGATACCATTTTGCACTATCATCCTGTAAGTCGAGTGGCTCACCGTCCTCATAGAAAACCTGAAACTCTAAAACTATTTTGCCGTCTCCGGCAATTAGCTCAATTTCTTGCAGTCTTGTAACATATGAATTCATATTTATTCACCTTCTTTTTATTTACAAAAATTTGTTTTATGTATTTACATTGTAATCACAATATGCTATAATAAATCATATACTAAAAAGGGAGGAATTAATTATGAGTGCTACAACAATGAATATCCGTGTGGATAAAGAAGTAAAAGATAATGCAAAAATGATTTTTGCTGAACTTGGCATGGACTTAACAACGGCTGTAAATATCTTTTTAAGGCAATCAATTCGGGAACATGGTATTCCTTTTAAACTTAAACTTGATATTCCGAACGAAGAAACCAAAAGGGCTATTCGTGAATCCGAAAAAGGTGTAGGAATGAGTAAGAAATTTAGTTCGACAGAAAAATTATTTGAGGATTTGGAAATATAAAGTTATGCTGGAGATTAAATATCACAATAAGTTTAAAAAAGACCTAAAAACTCTTAAAAAGAGAAATTTTAATATGACTGCTTTAAAAGAAGTTATCATCATGCTTGCAAACAAGGAACCCCTACCCGAAAAGTACTTAAATCACAACTTAATTGGTGAATTCAAGGGATATATGGATTGTCATATCGGCAACGATTGGGTCCTTATTTACAAGGTGGATAAAGAGATTTCACTTCTTTCGCTTTATCGCACAGGGACACATAGTGATCTTTTTTAGCAAAAAACAAACATACGGAAAGGAAATACCTAGAAATGTTACCAATAAAGGTTCCTATCGATAAAGATTTAAAAAATGAATCAGATTTATTTTATTTACCATCAAACCAAAATGCTATTGATAAGTCCATAAAAGAACTTGAGAGTGGTGAAGTTGTGGTAAAAACAATAGATGAGTTAAAATCAATGAATTGAATATCTGACAAAATGAACTTGAGGCTTTAGAGCCTCTTTTTTTAATTTTCTTTGTATTCTTCAAGCCTTGCGTTTTCAAAACCTTTGCGTTTAGCTTTTAATTCCCACCCAAATTTCATATTATCTCCACAAACAACAAAGCAATTTTCGAACCTTTCCAAAACAAAAAGTTCTCCTTTCCCGTAAGGAGTAAGGAAAACTTGATAACCGGCTTTTAAATTGACACATTCAGAAAAAATAGGGTCTATGTCAATTTGGCACAGACCATTTTTAGTTTCATTCTCGCCAATATCACCATAGTAGTACTCTGCTGTTTCATAAGCACTGATTAACCTTTTTCCATAATGCTCGGTTGTTTGCATACAATGCTTTGAGTAGCCATCAGCAACAATAAATTTTCCAAAAATAACTGTATCTCCAACTATCGCCGTTTTACCTTTTATTGCAACCCCGCTGTTTTGTGGACATTTTATTTCGAGTGCGTTGTTGGCTTCTAATATCAAATGTCCTTCGGATTGTCTTATGGTCGATACTTTGTCTCCATACTTCCAACGACATTCTCCTGCAAAGGTTCCTGTTTTTTGAACATACAAGTTATCAATATATGCGTGAGTTGCGTAAATGCTGTCAAGTCCGGCTTTTCCTGTCCTGATAATTTCGGTACTTCCAACCGCCTTGTTTCCAATTTCTCTGCGTGTTATTGTTCCGTAATTTAGCTTTGATCCCGAAATGGTATCATTTGAGATTTTCGAGCCTGTAACTGCGTTATTCTTAAGCTGATGGTTGACTATTTGTCCTTCAAGTCGGTCGGCTCGTATTGTTCCGTCAAAGCGTGCATTGTTCCCATCTATTTTTAGTGCCCCAATTTTAGCATTTCCGTTACTCTCTAAGACAATGTTCCCATTAGAGCTTTTAATTGATTTATCGGTGATTTCGAGACCTCCGACATGACTATTTTTTGCGATATTAATTTTTCCGGTCATATTCAAATTGCCGTTTTTATCCGCATAAAACTGATCTTTCCAATTCTTATTGTCTTTCTTTTGGATTTTAAATCCGTCTTTTGCATTTTGAATTATCTTGGAGTTTCCGGCTTCAATAGTGAAACTCGCATTCTTAAGAGTTGCGCCTTTTGCATCGACTTTAAAATTACTGCCTTCGTTACTGATTGTAAGCGCCTTTCCGGCAACAAGCTTACCAACAACCGTATCGGCAATAACACCATAATTACCATTCATATTTCCGAGTGCAAGCTTGCTTGTTTGCCAATTATCATCAGTCATACAAATCAAATTGTTAGTTATCATTAATTGATGATTATCAAAGTTGCCATTATCAAGCTTTTTGCGTCCTCTGATACCATAACTGCCAACCGAAATGTCCTGATTTTCCGAGCTGATAATTTCTTGATTTGCAGCGTTCAGAGAGTTTTTCATATATGCCGTAACTTCGTCATTCAAACCTCCATTTTTGATTGGAGCAATTAAACTGCTATAATTCCTGGAAACAGAGTTTGATGTCTTGCTTTGGTTGAAAAGTTCATTAAAAGTCCATTCGCTTGTCTCTAAACGAAACTTGTTACCAAAAGTCATGGTAAAATTTTCGGGATTATCGTAGTCGATGTCAATTTCTAAAAGTATCGGTGAAACCCAAACATCGTCTCTAACTTCCGCATGAATTAAACTTCCAA
>CAJLZR010000076.1 GCA_905211185.1 uncultured Oscillospiraceae bacterium
AAATTCGGGGTATTTGTGGCAAGCTGTTTACGTTTGCTACTGTACTTTGAAATTATATCTATAACTTTATTTGTTTTGTTATCTTCAACACCTATTATAAGGGTGGTATTTCCGGATTTTAAAAACCCACCAGTTGAAGCCATACGGGTAACTTGAAATTCTTCTTCGGTCAATGCGTCCATAACCACCGATGAATCATCTTTGCTCATAATTGCCATTACAAGTTTCATAAATTTGTAACCTCCGACTCAGACACAATATTAAATGTATGTATCAAAAATTAAATTATCAAGAATCATTTTAACACAGCGAGCTCTGAAATACCATATTTTTTTAGCGCCTCAACTTCAAAATCTCCTATCCTCTCCCCCGGCATAATGACAGGCACTCCCGGCGGGCAAGGGCAAACAATCTCGGCGGCTATTTTTCTTTCGGAATTTTTTACGTCTACAACTTCTTTTTCCCCCATTATGGATTCTCTTATTGACCCTGCCGCAACAGGTAATTTAAATTCCGGATAGCTTAGCGGCTTTTCATTCTTTTTATAAAACTTATTCACATTATTTAAAGCTCTTTTGAGCCTTTGCCAATCTTTTTTGCTATTAAACGGAGTAGGAATTAAAACAACATAGTCTTCATCACATAGTTCAGGCTCAACCTTAAATTTACGCAAATAATTTCCAAACTCATATCCTGTTATTCCAAAATTCCAAACACCTAGCGATATTCTAACAGGGTCACACTTTTCATCAAGGACATAAAAGCCTTTCTCTTTTGCTAATTTTTTTATATTTGCGGTTTTTTCTTTAAGCTTTAAAAATTCTGTTTTTCCTCTGTTTTTCAGCCAATCAATGCAGATATCCATTGATGCCATTATCGGGTAAGAAGGGCTGGTTGAACCAAAAAGCGCCATCGCACTTTTTGCATCTTTTAAAAACTTCTCATTGTTTATATGAAGCCATGCGCCGCCCGTCAAAACAGGCAAAGTTTTGTGGGCAGAATCGGCGGCCAAATCTGCCCCTTGCTTTAAGGGGTGCAAATTTTTCCCCACAAACATTAAGTGCGACCCATGCGCATTATCTACAATAACGGGAACGCCATATTTTTTGCATTCTTCGGAAATAGCTTTTATATCCTGTAAAATCCCGTGATAACTTGGGTTCGTCACATAACATGCTTTTATATCCGCTTCGCTTTTTAATTTGTTTTTTATTTCCTTAATATTAAGCATATCGTATAATCTATTTTCTTTATTAAACCTGCGCTTTATCCAAATCGGCTCAATGCCAAGCATGGCCATAGCCGAAACTGCCGAGCGATGAACTACCCTATCGCACAAAATTTTTCCGCCATTAGGCGCTACCAAACGGAGCATTGTTTGTATGCAAAGCGTATTTCCGCCACTCGAAAAAATTGATTTTTGGTTTTTAAAAAGCGCTGATAAAGAATCCTCTGCTTTTTTTATAATTCCGCTCGCTTCATAAAGGCTATCCGTCATGGGAAGTTCCGTAAAATCCAAACTTAAAAGTCTATTAAGCACACTAAAATTACACTTATGGCCGGGCGTATGAAAAGAACTCATATCCATTCTTCTATACTTTTTTAGTGATTCGTAAAAATGTCTTCTCAAAATTTCCTCCTAAAAATTGAATATATTAAAGGGATTGCGGGAAATCTAAAAATAAAAAATAAAAGGAAGTGCAAAAAATGAATTTAAGTAAAAAGGAATATTCTCAAATCACAGGCGAAACATGCCCCTCAAGCCCTATTTGGAAAGATATGTCTTTAGCATTTCTGGTTGGCGGAGCCATTTGCATGCTCGGGCAGTTTTTAACAAAAATGTACATGAGCTCTTTCGAAATGGATAAAAAAACTGCAAGCACTTGGGTCTCCATAACTTTAATTGCACTAAGTTCCTTGCTTACGGCGCTGGACTGGTACGGGAAAATAGCCAAGCACGCAGGAGCCGGAACAATCGTACCAATAACAGGATTTTCAAATTCCATAACCGCTCCCGCAATAGAATTTAAAAGCGAGGGTCATGTTTTCGGAATAGGCGCAAAAATGTTTATAATGGCAGGCCCCGTTATAGTTTTTGGCTCCATAGCTTCCATAGTATACGGGATTATAATATGGGCCCTGCAGCTTTACTAAAACAAGCTTTAATGTATTTACCAAGCAAATTATATTTTATTGGCACCTAAACCCTATCCCCTCTGGCGCCTGACTTCATACATCAAAACACCCGCAGCAACAGAGGCATTTAGCGAATTTATTTTACCGCTCATCGGAAGCGAAATTATAAAATCACACTTCTTTTTAACCAAACTGCTTATACCAAAACCTTCCGAACCGATAACTAACGCTATTGGGCCCGTTAAGTCATGCTCATTCCAAGGCTTGCCACCCATATCCGCCCCGTAAATCCAAAGCCCTTTTTCTTTAAGATAATCAATGGTAGAATTTAAATTTTTAACTTTTGCAACGTTAACATATTCCAAAGCACCGGCTGAAGATTTTTGCGTTGTTCCGGTAAGCCCTGCGCTTCTTCTTTCTGATATAATAACTCCGTGAGCGCCAGAGCACTCGGCAGTTCTTATAATTGCGCCCAAATTATGTTGATCTTCAATACCATCGGCAATTATCAAAAACGGAGGCTCGCCTTTTTTTTCGGCAAAACTTAAAACCTCATCAACCGAGCAAGTTTTTTTAACAGAGGCCAAAGCAGCAACTCCCTGATGATTTGAAAAACCACACAGTGAATCCAAATTTTGTTTTTTAACATGCTTTATAACTATCTTTTTTTCCTTTGCCAAAGCAATTATTGCTCTTAGTGAGCCCACCACTTCGCCGGAAGATACTAAAATCGTACCTACACCTCGTCCGGATTTTAAAGCTTCCATTACTGAATTGCGGCCAAATATATAGTTATTTTGCAAATCTTTATTTTTTCGATTATCCAATTTTTCCTCCGAATCCACGTTATTTAGTATTATAGTTTTTTAAAAAATCTTCTATTTTATCCAAAGTTTCTTTACTCAAAACATGTTCAAGTTTGCAGGCATCTATCTCTGCAACTTTTGAATCTACTTTCAAAATCTCACTCAAAAATTTATTAAGGGTAGTATGCCTTCCATAAATATTTTTAGCTTCTTTCAGGCCTTCTTCCGTCAGCTCTATTTTTCCATATTTTTCTTGTGTTACATATCCTTTTGCTTTAAGCGTGTTTATAGCTTTACTGACACTTGGCTTGGAAATCAAAAACGCGTTTGCTATATTCGTAATCCCAACGGCACAGCCATTTTGCCCAAGAATATACACCATTTCCAAGTAATCTTCAAGCGACGCGGTAAGATATTGCATATAAAATTATCCTCGCTTTTTATTTTGAAATTTTTCACACATAGTTTTAGAAGGGCAACCCGAACATTTAAAACATTTATTTTTTGAGCGTTCTTTATAACTTTTAATTTTATAAATAATTATAGCAATTAACATAAACGAAACCAACAGCAAAATCACAATATCCGCTAAATTCATATTAACCTCCGCTACCAAATATTTTTATCGTTAAAGTATTAAAAAGCAAATTTAAAAACTAAACTTGCAACTTGATATACAAGTGCCGAAAAACTGTATGCAATTAAAAGCTGATAGATAATAAATATAGCAATTAATTTAAAGCTTCCGAATTCTTTGCGCATTGCCGAAATAGCAGCGATACATGGAGTGTACAAAAGCGCAAAAGTTAAAAATGCAAGGGCGCTCGGAACCGAAAATATTTGCGGAAGCACACTGCCAAGAAGTTCTATATTTCCGCCCCCGTAAAGGACCGACATGGTACTGACAATCGATTCCTTCGCCATAACGCCCGTAAGCAGCGAAACGCTTGAGCGCCAATCGCCAAATCCACACAAATTAAACACCGGAGAAATATAATTTCCGATCGTTGCCAAAATACTTTCTGAATTATCCCTTACCAAATTAAAATCAAAACTAAAAGATTGCAAAAACCAAACAACCACTGTTGCCATCAAAATAACCGTACCGGCTCTTTCCACAAAATCCCTTGTTTTATCCCAAACGTTTAGCCAAATATTCTTTGGCGATGGTGCTTTATACTCGGGAATTTCCATTATGAAAGGCGAATCCTCACCCTTAAATAAAGTATCTTTAAATAAATAAGCCGTCAAAATAGCAACCAACACACCGAAAAGATACAGCGAAAATAAAATCAAACTTTGATGTTTTGGAAAAAACGCCGATGCAAAAAGAAGGTATATCGGCATTTTAGCGCTGCATGACATAAACGGAATTAAAAATATCGTTAGGTTTTTATCTTTTTTGTTTTCCAAAATTTTTGTTCCGAGCACCGCAGGCACACTGCAACCAAACCCCATCATAAGCGGCACAAACGCACGTCCCGAAAGGCCGAGT
>CAJLZR010000077.1 GCA_905211185.1 uncultured Oscillospiraceae bacterium
CTTCCGCAGCTGTTTCATTGAAATGTTGTCGGGGTTATCTTTGAACTTTTTAAAGATGCATCTATCATTGGTGCTAACGTTTCGCTATGAGTAAGACCGGCATTTATAAAAAACTCTGAAATAATTTTATCGTCTTCACAAATTGCAACACTTGCCGCGGAATTCGACGAATCAACTGCCAATATTTTCACTAAATTCCCGCCCTTTCTATGGTTATGATTCTTTTGTTTTCGTTATTATCACTTTCGGAATTAATCTTTTTTATAGTAACTTTTATAATATCTTTAGGTAAATAATCTTCTATATTCTCGCTCCACTCAATTACTAAAATATTGTTTCCAAGATATTCAAAAAATCCGGTGGACTCCAAGTCCTCCGCAGTTTTAATACGGTACATATCGAAATGATAAAGATTAAACTTATCCGCAGCATACTCATTTACTATGGAAAAAGTAGGGCTGGAGACCTCATCTTTTACACCAAAATAATCGGCAATACCACGAGTAAACGCGGTTTTGCCAACCCCTAAATCGCCATAAAGCGCTATTATTTCATTGCCCTTTAATGTTTTTGCCAAATCTTTACCGATTTTTTCCGTATCTAGCGCAGAATTACTAATGATTTTCATACTATAAATCCTCTAAAAATATAATTACAAAAGCTTATTTAAAAACTTTCTTACCCTAACATTTTTACAGTTTCCAAAAAGTTCCTCGGGCGTTTCATCAGCTATTATCTTTCCGTTATCCATAAACAAAACCCTGCTGGCAACTTCTTTTACGAAATTCATCTCGTGCGTTACCACTATCATGGTCATACCGCCGTTTGCTATATCGGACATAACTTTTGTAACTTCTTTTATCATTTCGGGGTCAAGCGCAGAAGTAGGCTCATCAAAAAGCATAAGTTTTGGATTCATAATAAGTGCCCTTATTATTGCAACCCTCTGTTTTTGGCCACCCGAAAGCATTGCAGGGTAATCTGCGGCTTTATCTCGAAGCCCTACTTTTTCAAGAAGCAAAAGCGCACAGCTTTCAGCATCTTTTTTTGAACAAAGCTTTAAAGATACGGGCGCCAAAACAATATTTTGGAGTATTGTTAAATGCGGAAAAAGATTAAAATGCTGGAAAACCATTCCAATATGCTTTCGCACCTCATCCATATTGCATTTCGAATCAGTAATATTTTTGCCTTCAAAAATTATTTCGCCGCTTGTTGGAATTTCAAGCCCGTTAAGGCACCTTAAAAAAGTGCTTTTGCCCGAACCTGAAGGCCCTATTATGGCAACTCTTTCGCCTTTTTTTATATCAACGTTTATTCCGCTTAAGATTCTTAAAACGTTGCTTCCATGATGAAATTCTTTATATAAATTTTTAACGCTTATCACTTTTCTTTAGCTTCCTTTCAAGTATTGACATAAGAAGTGTGGTAACCATAACAATTACCAGATACGTAAGTGCAACCGTCATAAGCGGAACCAGGGGCTCATAAGTCTGGCTTCTTATGATATCGCCCGCCCTTGATAAATCCATAACACCTATAAATCCCGCAACAGACGTTTCTTTTATAAGCTGAATAAACTCATTTACAAGCGTAGGTAGAACGTTTTTAAACGCCTGCGGCAAAATAATCTTCGTCATGGTTGCACGTTCGCTAAGGCCCAAAGAACGTCCCGCTTCATATTGACCAACATCAATTGAATTTATACCGGACCTTATAACTTCCGCAACATACGCGCCTGAGTTTATGCCAAATGCAATCATTGCGACCACTATCTTTGAAAGTCCGGTGGACGCCAAAATAAGATAATAAATAACAAACAGCTGCACAACAATAGGCGTACCACGAATAATATTAATATATATATTTGCAAGAAATTTTAAAAACTTAACAAATAGATTTTTGCTTCTGCTCACTTTTACAACCGAAATAAGCAAACCAATTAAAAGCCCCATTGAAAGCGCAACAGCCGTAATTTTAAAGGTTGTAACAAGTCCTTCGAGTATCATCTTATAACGGTTTTTATATTTTAGATTATTATAAAATTGACCAACCAAATCAACACTCGGCGTGACGGTCGAGGTTACATATTTATCAACAATTTTATCTATCTCTTTGGAATCTTTCATTTGCTTGAGTTCTGAATTTATTAAATCCAAAAGTTCGGTTTCACCTTTTGGAACGGCAATCCGATATCCTTCTTCAAAAAGATAATCATCAAGCATCTTAACTTTATCATTAGAAAGTCTTATAAGTTTTTTTGCAGGCGCTTCATCAACAACCACGGCGTCAAGCCTACCGCTCATAAGGTCGGCAACGGCATCGGAACATTTGTTATATCTGCAAATTTCCGAATCGGAAAAATTTTCCGTGCAGTAGCTATCACCCGTAAAGCCCATGGCTACGCCTATTTTTTTATTATGTAAATCATCGCCTTTTGATATATCACTTGCATTCGGCACTAAAATGGCTTGTTTTGCAAAGTAATAAACATCGGAAAAATCAACATTTGCAGCTTTATCGCTCGTATAGCTCATGGCAGCAATTGCAAAATCACAGTTTCTGTTGGCAAGTTCAAGAGTCACAGCGTCAAACGATGTATCGTTTACAACCGCTTCTACGCCAAGGCTTTCGGCAATTTTATTTGCAATATCAATATCTATTCCAAGTAATTTATCGCCATCTTTATATTCAAAGGGCTCAAATTCTGCGTTTGTGGAAACTCTTATGGTTCCTCTTTCTTTTATTTCATCTATTAAACCCGAAGCAAATGCACATGGCAGCAGATTAACAAACAAAAATGCAGCCATAAAAAAACTTAATTTTTTCAAAACACTTTTCATTTTAAACAACAGAATCCCCCTAAAAATTATACCGCTCTCAAAAGTTTATAAATTTTTATTTACCCGTTTTATTTGCGATTTTTTTAATAAGCGACTTTGGCTTGCTATAGTAGTAAGGAACAAGTATAGTTGCAACGTTTTCATGTTTGCGCAGCTGCTTTTCTATAAAGAAAGTTGTCTGGTTATGGAAAATTGCGTCTTTCCAACCGTTTCCGCAAATACGCGTAAGAACAACCGTTAAATTATCCCCGTTTTTAAGCTCTGCTTCACGCTCATTTATATATTCCTCTATTGGAGTAATTATATCACGATATGGCGTATAAACTACCGTCAGCGGAACTCCAATCTTTAAATCTTCCCACTGCTTTTTGAGTCTTTCAGTCTCTGTTTTGGAAACGGAAATATGAAGCACGGTAAGGTTTGAAGTTATTTTATTTGCATAATCAAAAGTTTTCAGCGCCGCACGATTCATTTTATTTATAAGCACAACGCACGGGAATGTATCTGTGCTCTGGCTTTTCTTATATTCATAGTGGTAACCTAAAATGCTTATGCCTTTTAAAAACCTAAAGTAATGCTTATGCGTTTCGGACATAAACCACATAAGTAAAGGGGTAGCCACCAAAAGAGCCCACGCACCATGGGTAAATTTTGTGGTAAACACAACAATTGAGCCTATAAACGTAACAAGTGCGCCAAAACCATTTATCAAAGATTTATATTGCCAACCCTTTTCTTTGGTTTTTAGCCACTTTACAAACATACCAAACTGGGAAATAGTAAACGATACGAACACACCGACAGAATAGAACGGTATCAACCTGTGGGTATCCGCATTAAAAGCAATTAAAAGGACGGAACTTATGATAAAGATAAACATTATACCGTTTGAAAAACTAAGTTTTGTACCTCTTTGCGAAAACTGGCGAGGCATGTATCTGTCTTGCGCAAGAATGGAAAGAAGTATCGGTAGTCCGCTATAAGAAGTATTTGCCGCCAAAAGCAATATGAGCGACGTTGTAAACTGCAAAATATAAAGCATGGGGCCATTACCGAATATCGCCGTTGCCATTTGGGATAAAACGGTTCTGTCGGCAAGAGGTATTACTTTTAAAGAGCTCGCCAAAAAGCTTGTACCACCAAAAATGAAGATTATAATTCCGCCAAGCATAAAAAGAACTTGTTTTGCGGTTTTTTGAGAAGGTTCTTTAAAACTTGGTATTGCGTTACTTACCGCTTCAACACCTGTAAGCGCCGAACAACCTGAAGAAAATGCACACAGAAACAAAGTTAAAGTCATAGTTGTTATGGTATTAGACGAGATAGATGCAATTTGTTCCGGAGTATAGGTTATCGGCATTAATGAGTGCCTAAAAAATCCAATAAATCCCATAACTATAAGAGAAATCATGGATATAATAAACGCATAGGTCGGAACACCAAAAACTTTTGAAGATTCGCCTATTCCTCTTAGGTTTACAATCGTTATTATACCTACGCATATAAGGGATATTATAACCCTATACGGGTCGAGCGCCGGAAATACAGCCGTTATTGCCGCAAACAGATTTTAACCAACACAAAA
>CAJLZR010000078.1 GCA_905211185.1 uncultured Oscillospiraceae bacterium
GGCTACCGCTTTTCCATCAATAATCATTATTTTTTGTTGCCTTCCTTGACTTTGAAAATGCATACCAATTAAAATGGTAATGTAATAATTATACTACATATCGGAGGAGTTTTAAAGTGAAAGTTAAAAAAGCCGTAATTCCTGCGGCAGGGTTTGGCACAAGAATGCTTCCAATTACAAAGTCTATTCCAAAAGAAATGCTACCGATTGTTGATAAACCATCGATAAGCTATATTGTGGAAGAGGCTGTGGCTTCAGGAATAACGGATATACTTATTATTATAAGCCGCGGTAAAGAGGCAATTGAAAATTATTTTGATAGAACGCCAGATTTAGAATACTCTTTGGAAAAAAGCCAAAAATATGAGGCTTTGGAGGTGGTAAAAGGCATAAGTAAAATGGCCAATATATATTTTATACGGCAGCAAGAGATGAAAGGCCTTGGGCATGCCGTGAGCTGTGCGGAATCTTTTGTTGGCAACGAACCATTTGCAGTGCTTTCGGGCGATGACGTGATAATTGGCGAAAAACCCGTTTGCGGTCAGCTGATAGAAGCTTTTGACGAGTACGGATTAAGCGTTGTCGGCGCGAAAGAGATGCCGAAAGAAGAAATAGGAAGATACGGCTCTTTAAAAGTTGAAAATATAAGAAATAATATTTTTATGTGTACCGATATGGTTGAAAAGCCGACCCCTGATAAAGTTTTATCTTTATACTCGATTTTAGGGCGGTATGTTTTAACTCCGGATATATTTAAAATTTTAAAAAATACCCCTCCCGGAGCAGGAGGAGAAATTCAGCTTACTGATGCCATGAAAGTTTTGGCAAGGTCAAACGGTATAATAATGGTGGATTTTTTGGGTAAAAGGTATGATATGGGCAGTAAACTCGGAGCTATGCAAGCAAACGTGCAGGCAGCACTAAAGCACCCTGAGGTTTCCGAGCAGTTTAAGCAATATATTAAAAAGGTTGTTGAAAGTATATAAGTTAGCAAGATTTTTATTGATATTAAAAAATTATCGATGGGTAAGAAAATTTCCGCAGAGTTTCAGTTTCTGCGGAAAACTAAAATTAAATATTTTCTAATATGCGAGTAGTGTCAACTGGCCTCTAAATTCTATCAATATACAAATACGAGAATAGTCACTATTGTGCATGATACAAAAATTATTAGGTCGTTTGCCGTCTATTTTTTCTAAGTATTCTTTGAAATCATGAAATAATGGCGAGGGCCTTTTAGAGTATTCTGTTAATACGTCCAAAATAGTACTACGTTGATGATCTGAACACAATTTCTGTAATGCTTCGCATTGGCTTTTGAGAATTTTTTTAATTTTTGTAAAGCTTCTTGTTTTTCTTTTTTCGAGTAGATAATGGTTGAAGTTACAGGGACTGGTACCGTCCACTATTGCGTGATATGCTTGGTGTTGCTTTTCCCACTCTACCAAAGGGCGTAGTTCTTCTGCGCATGGTAGCACAGACCACCCTCTTGCAATTAGTGAAGCTTGACAATCCTCAAATTTGGTGGACATTTCGCTGATGATTATGGGTGATTGGTTAGGGTTCATTGCTTCCGCGAATAGTTCCTTTTCCGTGGAGTCTCCTATTGCTTTGACGAGCGTTGACATGCAGTCTAATGTTGATTGTGTGCGTGATAATAATGTTGATAACGATGATTTTGGCGGCTCTCCACTTGCATGAGCGAATGGAATGCAAAACAGGGTGCTGCTTATTGTAGCAATTGCGGTAAGTTTTGATAAAGTTTTTTTCATTTTGAATCTCCCTAATTTAATTTTTGTAATAGCCTGGTTGTTATTATATTAAAAGAATCATAAGAAGTCAAGAGGCGAATTTAATATATCCTTGAATTATAACAAAAACACAAAAATAAATAATATACTAAATTAGGTGTTGCAAAGATGACATTCTTATGATAAAATATCCTGGTATGTAAAAAACGGTTTGTAAGGATTTATGCATTCGGTTTTGGCAGTACATAAATATCAGCATTCCTCTGCCGTGTGATTGGGCAAGAATGTGTGGATTATATGGAGGAAATGATGAATTTATTGGAAAAAATTTCAGAATCATCGGTAAAAGAAAATTTGCCTGTATTTAGCGTGGGCGACACAGTTAAGGTTGATGTTCAAATCAAAGAAGGCGAAAGAACACGTATTCAAGTTTTTGAAGGTGTTGTTATTGCCAGAAAAGGCAGCGGAGTTGCCGAAACTTTTACGGTAAGAAAAGTTTCTTACGGATATGGCGTGGAAAGAATTTTCCCAATTAATTCGCCAAATGTCAAAAATGTAAAGGTTATAAGGCAGGGCGATGTTCGCAGAAGTAAGCTTTATTACCTTAGAAGCCGCGTTGGTAAAGCAGCTAAGGTTAAGGAAAAGATTTAGCCTGTTTTCTAAAGGGACGGTTGTCCCTTTGTTTATACCACCACAGTTGTTACTTTTTTATAGTTTTTTAATAATTCTACTTAAATTTATAGAAAACATATGGAATTAATCTTGATTTAGGTGCTTAGATTTTTTTAAAATATTTTAATATTAATTTTAGTAAAATTAAGTGATATTTTTTTTGTGTTGTGTTAGAATAAAGGCGCATATGAAGTAAGCTATTTAATTTTATAAATACTTAACTACAAGTTTGAAGGTGGGAGATAGAAATGAATACCGGGGAAGACGTTAAAAATTTAGATGCTGAAACTACGATCCGATATCCTGCAAGTGAGTTTTCAAAATGGTGTTTTGATATTTTAGAAACGGTGATACAATCGTTTGTTATAGTGCTTATTATATTTACGCCGTTTTTTAGAGTTATGACGGTTGACGGAGAATCCATGATGGATACTCTATTTAACCAAGATAAGATTTTTGTTTGGAGATGGAACTATACGCCAACCAAGGGCGATGTTGTAACCATAACCCACGGACAAAAATTTGATAAGCCGATAGTAAAAAGAGTAATAGCAACCGGCGGCGATACGCTTAATATAGATTTTACGGATGGGAGCGTAACTGTTAATGGCGAAGTTTTAAATGAGACGTATATAAAAGAGCCTATGTGGCTCGAGGAAGATGGCGAAATTCCCGCCGTTGTGCCGATGGGGTATTGCTTTGTTATGGGAGATAACAGAAACCATTCGTCCGACAGTCGCTCAAAGCTGATAGGTTTGATTCCGGATGAAGATGTAATCGGAAAAGTTTCATTTATAGTTTTCCCGTTTAATAGAATTTCCGCCGTGTCTTAGAAAAGTTTGTTTTTGTGAATTAAAGTTTGTTTTATAGCTATATATTTAGAGTATGTGGTGGTCAAATTGTTTATAAATTTTCAAGAGGTGTATCAGTACTCTATGTATAACAAAAAGAAAGCATTTTTTAAGGATAGTTATGAGAGCAACATAAACAAGCACGCTGCTTCTAAATTTTCACAGTTTTTGTTTGAAACTTTGGAAGCAGTTATTTATGCCCTTATACTTATGATCGTATTTATGACATTTTTTTTTCGAATTATAAGTGTAAGCGGTGTTTCTATGCTGGATACCCTGCATGATTTTGATAAAGTATTGATAAGCAGGTTTAATTATGCTCCCAAATGTGGCGATGTAGTAGTAATTAAAAGAGGGCAGTATCTGAACCAACCTCTGGGTAAAAGGATTATAGCAACCGAAGGGCAAAGCCTTAAAATAGATTATAACAATCAAGCGGTTTTTGTTGATGGTACTAAAATTAACGAAAGCTATCTTAAGGAACCCATGATCTGCCAAGGCGACGACTATATTCCTGAAAAAATTCCGAAAGGGTATTCGTTTGTAATGGGAGATAATCGTAATAAATCGTTAGATAGCAGGTCGGGTACGGTCGGACTTATCGAAAACAAAAACATTGTCGGAAAAGCTGTTTTGATAATTTTTTCACTTCATAAAACGGGCTGGGTCAGATAATTCTTAGAAAACGATTTGGAGCTACTAAATATGTACAAAGAAGTGCTACGCCGAAATATCCGGAAAATTCATACAACACCAATGGGACTTAAACGAATTGCGAAAAACCTTAATATAAAAGAAAAAAATGCCCTTATATATTGCAAAGAAAAACTTTTGGAGGAGGGGTGTATTGTTTTTAAAAAGGGCAAGAATTTTTATTGCACGTTTGATAATATCGTTATAACAATAAATTCACATAGTTATACGATTATCACGGCGCACGTTTTATCTTAATAGGTTGGACTAAATTTTTGGAGGTATTATTGTTTATGAAAGTAATAAAGAATGACGAAGTGTTTGAAGGAAGCAACAGCGAGAAATGCAAAATATTTGGATATCCTTTTGAGGATAAGGACATGGATATCTGTGTTTCGGTTATTACCGGCAGATACCCTGATTCGGGCTATT
>CAJLZR010000079.1 GCA_905211185.1 uncultured Oscillospiraceae bacterium
TCAAAATAAAAGACTACGATCAATTAAATATATGGTTCAATACTTTTACATAAAATATCTGAATGAAAAATTTGCACATCTTCCAGTTGATCCTGTTTATGAATTTGTAGAGCTAACAGAAAATTACAATTTGAATCTAGTGTTCACTGTTTCAAATACCAGAAAAATAGCAGAAGGCAATATGTTTTCCTATAACGGATATTATTATGTCCCATATGATAAAAATGGATAAGTAGTAAAAATAAGAACTTCAACAGAAGTTACAATTTTATATTTTGTGCTAGAAAATAAAGTAAGAATGAAATATATTGGGATTATTTATGATTGTACATTGATAGGTACAAAACATAAAAACAAACAGGTACTAATAAATGATCATAAAGATTTAAATAATCTCATTCAAGAAATGGACAAAAAAACAAAGGGTTCACACTAATAGAACCCTTCTTCATTTTTGGTGACATTTTTGCTGAACGTTAACATCACTTATGATAAGTTTCTCTCCGCATGATTTTATATGCTCGATAGACTTGTTCAACTAAGATTAGCTTCATTAATTGATGTGGAAAAGTCATTTTTGAAAAGCAAATTTTAAAGTCACATTTGTCAAGTAATTGTTTTGTTAAACCTAAAGTTCCACCAATTACAAAACTTATATGGCTATTTTGCATTGATATATCTTCAATTTTTTTTGAAAATTCTTCAGAAGTTAGTTGTTTTCCACCTAAATCTAAAGCACATATGTATGAATTTTTAGGAATATGTGATAAAATTTTTGCTGCTTCTTTTTCTTTTATTTCATTTTCTATATTATCATTTATTTTATCTGGCACTTTCTCATCACTTAATTCTATAAAATCTATTTTACAAAATTTAGACAATCTTTTGCTATATTCATTTATTGCATCTTTTAAATATTTTTCTTTTATTTTTCCAACACAAACAATATGGATATTTAACATTTTTCCTCCTTATATTAATATAAAAGATATAACACAAATGCATTATATCTTATTATTTTTCTATATTTCTATTATTTTACTATGTTTATCCCTAGCAGCTACACTAAGTGATAATTTATCAGTATTTCCTTCTTTAGCTAATAACTCATCTAAAACAGTTTGATATGCAAGTTCTGGGAAATTACTTTCTTTACTTAAATGTCCCAACATTGCATTTTTTAAACCAGATTGTAATAAATAAGTTAGTGTCTTTCCTGCCATTTCATTTGGTAAATGTCCTGTTGGTCCAGCAATTCTTGTTTTTAATGAATATGGATATGGCGAACAACGTAAAACCTCGGGATCATAATTAGCTTCTAATAATACAAATAAACTCTCTTCCATACTTTTTACTATACTATTTGTCATATGCCCAACATCAGTTGCAACACTTATTTTTTTATCACCTTTATATACACTAAACCCACAAGGATTTGCTGCATCATGTGGTATAGCAAAAGGTTTTACTAATAAATCTCCTACCTCAAATTTATCATTTACTTTAAATAAATTAATATTTTTTTCTGCTATCTTATCTCTTTGGACTGGCATAGCATCTAATGTTTCTTGGTTCACAAACACAGGTATATCAAACTTTTTAGAAAAACTCCCTAATGATTGTACGTGATCTATATGTTCATGTGTAACTAATATTCCATTAAGTTCTTTTGGATCAATATTAATATCCTTTAATGCTGTTTCAATTTTTTTACAACTTACGCCTGCATCTATTAATACTTTTGTATTTTCTGTTTCTACAAAAAGGCTATTTCCACTACTTCCACTATATAAGCTACAAAAATTAAACATATTTTTAATCCTCTTCTGTTACTCTTTCTATTTTAGCACCAATTTTTCTGAATTTTTCTTCTATATTTTCATATCCTCTATCAATATGTTGTAAATTATAAATTTCTGTTTTTCCTTCTGCAACTGTTCCAGCAATTACTAATGCTGCCCCAGCTCTTAAATCTGATGAAAATACTGGCGCTCCTGTTAATTTTTTTACACCTTCAAAAAACGCTGTTTTTCCTTGAGCCGTAATTTTAGCTCCCATTTTATTTAATTCTTCTGTATATTGGAATCTTGAATCCCATATACTTTCATTTATTATACTTGTACCATTTGCTATTGACAAAACAACACCCATTTGAGGTTGCAAATCTGTTGGAAATCCTGGATATGGTAAAGTTTTAATATTTGCTTTGTTCGGTCTTTTATTACACCATACTCTTATACTATCACCATGATCTTCGACATTTCCACCAACTTCTATTATCTTAGCAGTTACTGATTCCAAATGTTTTGTTATACAATTTTTTAAAGTTAAATCTCCTCTAGTTGCAACTGCTGCAAGCATAAATGTTCCTGCTTCTATTTGATCTGGAACAACTGAATATGTTGCATTTCCATGTAATTTTTCAACTCCATTTATTTTTATAACATCAGTTCCGGCGCCAAATATATCGGCACCCATGCAATTTAAGAAATTCGCCAAATCAACTATATGTGGCTCTTTTGCTGCATTTTCAATAATAGTAAGCCCCTGCGCCTTTACGGAAGCTAACATAATATTAATCGTAGCTCCAACTGAAACCACATCTAAATATATATGTGCACCACGTAGTTTTTCGCACTTGACTTTAACTATACCGTTTTCTAAAGAATAATTAGCGCCCAACGCTTCAAATCCTTTTAAGTGCTGATCTATCGGCCTTAAACCAAAATCGCATCCCCCCGGAAGATAAACATTTGCCTCTCCAAATTTTGAAAGCAAAACACCTAAAAGATAACTTGAAGCACGCATGCTTCTCATAAGTTCGCTGGGAGCTGCCGTGGACGACATGCCCCTTGGATCTATTTCAATAGTATTTTTATTTATAAGTTTTATATTTGCGCCCATATCGGAAAGTATTCTGCACATCAAAGTAATATCTTTTATATTGGGTATATTTTCAATTCTGCAAACATCATCCGAGAGCACCGCAGCCGGAAGTATTGCCACAGCAGCATTTTTAGCTCCGCTAATCGAAACTGTTCCTCTTAATTTTTGCCCTCCGGATATAACAATTTTTTTATCCAAAGCGCCCACCTCTATTCTTTTTAATTTATTTTAATTATTAATCATCGTACTCATCGGATTCGTCTCTCGACTTGGATTTGGATTTTGCCGGATCGGAATATGAAAAAGATTTTACTCTTTTAACATTATTAGATGATGCATCAAAGTTAACTTCATACACCCTATACTGAGCGCCATCTAAATTAACACTTACATTGACTTTCCCTTCGTTACCTTTGACGTTAAAGGTGTACGTTCCGTAAAGCGACGGATTTACCTTTTTTGTACTATCCAAAACACCGTTTATATATGTTGTTACTGTCACATCGTGGTTTACATTGGCAGGTAAATCCACTACCACCTCATATTTTTTTTCTCTCTTAACGCCTGAGCTTAAGGTGAGTTTGACGGCCGAATTTTTATTTACTTCATTTCCCGGAAGAGGATCCATAGAAATTACAGTATCTTTAGGTTTGTCGCTACTTTCACGTGCTATATTATCCGATACGCTCAGTCCCGCAGCTGTAATGGTACTTCTGGCGGCATCAAGTGATTTATTTAAAACGTCAGGAACAACAACTTTTTCTTCGGACGGCCCTTTACTAACGTAGAGACGTATGGTTGTATCTGAAGTTACCTTACTTCCTTCGCTCGGATCAACGTTACATACAATTCCGCTTGCGGTGCTTTCGTCTACAATCATTAGAACGTCACATTTCAGTCCGGCTTTTGAAATTTTCATTTTTGCAACATCTTCGGTTAAACCTTTGACGGCCGGAACGGTAACAATAACGCCGGAGCTATTTACGGTTAAAGTTATTGTTGAACCTTCTTTGACTTTTTTAGAGTTTGGAAGGGGGTCTTGGTCAATAATAATTCCTTCTGCCTTGTTTGGGTCATATGCCGTTTCTACGTTCCAAACAAATTTGTAATCTGGATTATTTTGGACGTCAGAAAGCTTTAATCCGATAAAGTTCGGTACGTCTACGTCCCTTGCATAACCTTTACCGCACGATGTAAACATCGTAATAAATACAAATATTAAAGCAAAAATTCCAACAGCAACTGCTATTCCACCCATTATAAATCCGGCTTTTGCTTTCTTTTTCTTTTCGATGCTCTTCATTATGATGTTGGCCACGCCGAGGGTGAGGCCGAATATCATAAAGCCGCCGGGAGCCATGGTGGATATGAGCATAGGCTCATAGCCCGCGCCGAGGAGGTTGATGCCGG
>CAJLZR010000080.1 GCA_905211185.1 uncultured Oscillospiraceae bacterium
GCCATAACGGCTACAACCGAACAAATTTGCAAAACAACTGCTTTCTTTTTGCTAAATCCTTTTTTTACGCCTCGGCTTGCAAGCCATGTGGTTAAAACAATACAAATAACGGGAATAATAAAATACAAAACTGACATAACAATCTCCTCCAAAAATTCAATTTTATTTATATAATAATTTTAATTATTATCAGATACGGTTATAGGCGTAAACACCTTTCCCTGGCCTTCAAAAAATTTACTGAACATTTCGTAAAATTCAAGACGCATAACCTGAATGCCGGCAAGTAAAGCTTCCAAACCGGAAATTATAATGTTACCAACAACTACTATCACCCAATAGGTAACTCCGCCGGCACCGCCTGCCATCTCTGCCATTGTAAACACAACCATCATCATTCCTGCGTGTACAAACGCCCCGACCCTTAAAAACGACATCGTGTTCGAAACGTAGCTAAGCATTACCTCAAAAAGTTCAAAAAAGCTTTGCGCTATATAATCTCCCCATTTTTCCGGAAGCCAATTTGGGTCTTTGTTAACCAGTTTTATCAAAATTTCTTCGAACATCATACATACAAGAGGTATAACCAGTAAAGCGGTTATATATAATCCATTTACAACACCTGTATGGAGCATTACCATATCCAAAAGCATAAAGACCATAGAACAATAAAATATCAATCCCATAAGCCCGTTCGGACTAAAAAGCGCTTCTCCATACTGTTTTTTCTTGATAAAGGCATATATTCCAAAGAGCATTGAAACAACCATCAAGAAAATTCCCACTCCGACCGCAGAATATATTATATAGTTAATGGACGAGGATTCCATAACCTCAATCGGCTTGTGAGGAAGCCCGAATACGTTTTTATAAAACGGATCAAGCACATGTTCAAATCCAAAAACGGAGCCGAATATTGTTCCAAATATCGCCGAAAAAAATCCACAAGAGATCATAATTTTTCCGAGCCGATTCTTCTTTAGCTTCCACATCAGATACCCAACCAAAGAAACCATAAGCCCTTGCCCCAAATCGGCAAACATTATTCCAAAAAGAATATTATAAGTTATTGCCACAAACACTGTTGGATCTAATTCGTTATAGGAAGGCAAACCGTAGGTATCAACAAGAAATTCAAAAGGCTTAAAAATTTTCGGATTTTTAAGTTTTACAGGCGGCGTGTGATTTAACACCTTGCTGCCTTCTTCGGTAGAATATTCTATTCCTTTAATACTACCTATACTCTCGGTAAATTTCTTTAAATCATCTTTTGGAACCCAGCCGACCAAAATAAAACTTTCGTTATACTGCGCGGCGTAAGATTTTATTTCAAAGTACGTACTAAGTTCCTTTAGCTTTGTATAAAACTTATAGCACTGCTCTTTATTGGCATTTAAAAAATTTTCTATGTTTTTGTCTATCGATTCTATCTTTTTATAAATATCCTTTTGCAAATTTCTAAGATTATTGCATGCCTCAAAAGGAGTAGCATCGTGAGGTTCAAGTTTAATCTCTTCAAAATAAATAGAGGCAAACAATCTATCTATCTCTTGCTCGTTGGGAGTATCTGCAAAATAAAGTCCCCATTGATAATCATTATCTTTTTCAAACGGGAAGAATACAAGCTCTATACCTTTTTTCTCGCTTTTCTTAAGAAGATCTTGGTAACCTTCGTAAGAGCTAAGAGGAATTCTTCCGAATTTAGGTTTAATATAACTACACGACATAATATCTTTAAGCTTTTTATTAAGCCCATAAAAATGCTTGAGTTGTTCTATTTCGGATTTATAATTTTCTATCTTACCGTAAAGCGCCCGTTTTTCATCAACCATATTTTCAATATTTTCGGAAATATAGCTAACATAGCGCTCTATCTTGGATTGGTTTACATTAAATCCCTTTATATCAACCTTTTCAAGCGCTCCTCCGCAAGAATACACGGCATTTTTAAGATTCTGAAGCGGCCCTGCGTACGGATTTTCTTCCGCAATGGGTTTAAAGTTTTCAGTGTTCGAATAAAAAGAAAAAACATTATCCGGCTGAAAAACTCCCATCTCTCCGCAGATGTTCACCAATTTGTTAATATTTTTCATTGGTCCTATCATACTGATAAAACTCATCTTTGATACAGCCATTTTTAAAAGCACCTCTCTTTATAAAAAAATTAGTTTACTCCTATAAGCATCGCCTTTATTTGTTCGGGTGAAAGTCTATACTTAACGCCTTCGATGATATTTATTATATTGTGAATTTCAATCTCTTTTAAAAAGATATAAGAAATTAAAACTATCGGAGGTGAAACGGAAAACCTTATGTTATGTCTGCACCAATCATACCTCATGTTTGTCGGCACTTTATCTATAACATCAAGCCCTCTTGAAAACCACTTTTTCCCCATGGAAGTGTTTTTCATATCTATCATCATCTGTTTGGGATTTGGCGAATCCAAAAACACTTTCAGTTGATCTTTAGATAAAGTCCCGTTATCCATAAGCACAGACATCATGTAATCATCGCTTAGATTATAAAATTTCCGCATGCGCACTATTCTTATAAGATTACTAAGGTCTACGTAGAGGTTGAAAAAATCTTTAAGTTTTTTCTTTGATTTTCCTTTAACATACTTATCTATAATTCCAAAAACTATATCGTAAAGGTGATTGTAAAGTGCGGTTTCTATTCGGGTCAAATCCAGTCTTTCTCCGTTTTTCGGTTTAAACGGCAGTAAAACTTTGTAATAATGTGACTTTTTTATTATCTTTAAAAAGTCATCGTAATTTCTTATGTTGGCCAGCGCTTTAAGCTCAAATTTTGTATGGCTGTAAAAGAAATCCGGTATGGTTCTTATATATTCACCTGACTTTCCGGCAACCAAAAGCATTAAACTATGCATAATTTGCTCTATTTCCGCACGTGATATTATATACTCAAAAAAATGCTCTCCGACCGAAATATCGTATCTACCTAAAGTTTCGAAATCCACAAAAAGTTTATACTTAAGC
The DNA here is from genome assembly GCA_905211185.1 of uncultured Oscillospiraceae bacterium. Next base: position 3,003 of record CAJLZR010000080.1, read on the forward strand.
TTTTGCTCCAAGTCTACTCTGTGAACGCTGTTTTCGCTGATTTCCGAAAGAACCTGTGCATAATTTGTCCTCCGCTTAAGATACGAGGTAATATCGGGAATATTTCTGCAAGATAAAAGTTCTTCATAACTTTTGGCCGTCAAACTCTTGCCATAAAGCGCCCTTGCTTTTGAAAGAACCGCATTGGAAGCATAAGATATCATAATAAAAGCAACATATAAAGTCGCCGTTCACCACCATTCTCTTTTAAATAAAAACATAAAATAAACAAACATAGCAAAAAATCGCTACGTTTGTATTACCTTGCCGACTATGGTATCAATCCAGTTTTGCTTGTTTTTGGAATAAATATCCTCAATTCGCTCAAGTTTATGATTATAAGAATGTTCAATAACTTTAAGCCTCACGGCAGCTTTAACTTTTTCTCTTTTTTCCAAAGCTTCCATATTTTCTGTAGCTTGGCTCAAATACTCACTTCTTTTTTGCTCTTTTACATCGCTTATCTTTTTTTCAAGGTCTATTCTGAGCTGATTCGCCTTGGTGAGGTCTTCTGACGCTTTTCTATCGAGCTCAATTATCTTTTCAATCATATCATCCATACCAAATACCTCACTTTATATATTGTTCTAAATTTTTATACCATTGTTATCTAGAATTATGATACAAATATTTGAAAAGTCAATAGAATATTCGAAAAAATTAATTTTTTTATTTATAGCTTTTAAAAATTAAATATATATTGTGCAAAATAGCTAAAACATTAAACTATTTACATATTGCTGCCACTAATGTAAAATATTATAGATGAAAATCAAACTTAAACTTATCTGGGAGTGTTCGAAAATTGAATCCAATTTATAAAAGATTGCTTTTAAAAATCAGCGGCGAAGCTCTTGCGGGCGATAAAAAATTTGGTATCGATTTTGAAGTTCTTGAAAATCTTGCAAAAATAATAAAGAAATGCTCCGATATGGGCACAGAAATTGCCATAGTAGTAGGCGGAGGAAACTTTTGGAGAGGCAGAACAAGCGGAAAAATGAACAGGGTAAAAGCTGACCACATGGGCATGCTTGCAACTGTTATGAACGCC
>CAJLZR010000081.1 GCA_905211185.1 uncultured Oscillospiraceae bacterium
TACTACCTGCGTGACAGCTGGTACAAGTTCAAGAGCGGAGGCGACGGGAACGGGTATGTGGTATCCACATCGGTAATTCAGGAAGGATTTTCATACTAATAACGGAACAAGGATATGTACAGACGGTTTCTCAATAATGACGACTATCTTGGGATAATTACTCCGGAAGCCCTGGCACAACTCACGCGGGGCAATGATGCACGATTCATCCAGGCGGAAGAATCGACGGAGATGAGTATCGTGGAATATTTGTCGGAGAACTACGAGATTGAAAAGGAACTTGCAAAAGGAAAATATATCGGGTTTGTCGATAGTGATGATTATTTAGCGCCCGATATGTATGAATCCTTATATGAAAATCTGATGAAAAGCCATGCGGATGTAGCGATATGCGGAATTATGAATTGCTTTTTAAAAAAGCTTCCAAATGGTAAAATAAAAGAAGAACACGCATTGCAGTCCAATACATGCGAAAAGGGCATTTTAAATGGCAAGCAAGCTTTTTCGGAAGCGCTTAAGAGTCAGATTTTTTCGGTTAATCCCGTTAATAAACTGTTTTATTCAAGATTTTTAAAGGAAGAAAGATTTCCTGCAAATAAAACTTCAGAAGATGCTTTTTTGATTCCGAAAATTCTTGCAAAAGCCGAGCGGGTTGTTTATGATATGGAACCAAAATACTATTACGTAAGGCACTTAGGCAGCATTACAACATCTGATTTTAAAGAGAGCGACTGGAGCGTAGTAGATGCGTATAAAGAGCATTTAAACGTTGTAAAGGATAAGTACCCTGAGCTTTTAGAGGAAGCAAAATTTAGGTACTATTGGTCGTATATATACGTTCTTGACAAAATGATTAAAAGCAAAACAAAGGTATGCGCGCAAGATTATAGTAGAGCGATTAATTTTGTAAAGCAAAATTTTAAAAATATCATTTCCAATCCTTATTTTTCAAAAAAACGAAAAATTGCCGTTTGTACTTTAATGATTAGTAAAAAACTTTATGAAAAACTTGTGACTAAATTAGTAGGTTAATAGTAGCTTTAAGAGGAACTATCATGAAAAATTTGTGTTTTATTTGTTTTAATATAGAGGATATGGGGGGCATAACAAGGGTTATGTCCAATATTTGCCGAGAATTTGAAAGTGCAGAAGATTATAAACTAAGCATTATTTCCATATGTGATACAGGAAAAGAAAGCCATTATCATTTTTCCGAAAATATAGAAATTTTTAAATTAAACAACTGCCCAAACGATAGAATAAGGAATATAATATTTAAGTCGTTTTGGTCACTTAAAAAAATCTTTAAACAAAATTCTTTTGATATAGTATTTATGGAAGGGCACTATATTCCGCCAATAGTTTTGCCGCTTAAATTTTTCGTTAAAAGTAAATTTGTTTTTTGCGATCATGGCGCACTTGCGAATCAATTAAACGATAAAAAAGCTACTTTCTTTAGAAAGCTATCTTCCAAAATGTGCGAAAAGATAGTTGTGCTAACTCATCAAACAAAAAATGAATATAAAAAAATGTTTGGTATTTCGGATTATAAAGTGCGTGTTATTCCCAATTTTATAGATGAAGATATCTTTAAATTTAAAAAAGAATATAATGCGCAGTCAAAGATTATACTTTCTTCGGGTAGATTTACCAAAGAGAAAGGCTTTGATATGCTTGTGGAAGTTGCGTCAAAGGTGTTTTTAAAGCATACGGATTGGCAGTGGCATATATATGGTGATGGCCCGGAGCGCGGCAGGATTGAATGTTTGATAAAAGAAAAAAACCTTCAAGAAAATGTTAAACTAATGGGTTTGGCCGATAATATGTATGAAAAATATAAAGATGCGAGCATATTTGCTCTTACGTCATATAGGGAGGGCTTTGCGCTTGTGCTTTTGGAGGCAAAAGCCAGCGGGATACCTTCTGTTAGTTTCAATTGCGTTGCGGGACCTTCGGAAATAATTTCAAATAACGTGGACGGATATTTAATTCCGTGCTATAATAAAACGATGATGTCTGCAAAAATATGTACTCTTATAGAAAATGATGATTTAAGAAAGCGCTTTTCCCTGAATTCAAAAGCGGGAATAAAAAAATTTCTTAAACATGAAGTTATGAAAAAATGGCATAATATCATAAAAGAGATAATTTAAAACGCAGGTTAATTTTTATTTTTGGGTGGATTGCTATGGATTTAAAAGCTTTGTCTAATGCGAAATATATGGATAAACTAAAAGAATTTATGTTAATCATTTTTTCTTTGATGCTCATGGGTAGGTTTGTAAGCTTATATTGGGTTTTGCCACACTCTGTTGACGCACTAATATTCTTGGGAATATCTGTTGCGGCATTATTTTTTGTTGGTATAGATATTGCATGTAAGAAAGATTTGCTTAAAACAAGTAATATTATTTATTTGATGGTGTTCTTTGTTTCTTGCTGTATTTCTTGCTGTATTTTTATAAAATATGGTTGGCTTGAAAATTTAAAAGCACTGATTTCCATTGCAGTAAGTGCCTTTTTTCTATATCCTTTTATGAAAGTAAACGGAGAAGAAAAGACAAAAAAAATTATTGTGTTGGTTCAAAAAATAACGATTTGTGCTTGGCTTATTTTAGCTTTGATTTCGATTTTTACATTCTTTATCCAGTATTCAAACATATTTTATATGCATGGGACCCGTATTTTGCTCGGATGCATTGAAAACAGACTTTTCGGAATGTTTTCTGACCCTAATTACGCATCGATTGTTTCGATTTTGACAATTATATTTTCTATTGCAATTTTAAATTACAAAAATCAAAATAAATTTATCCGTGTGATTTCCGTTACAAATATAGTTGTTCAGTTTTTCTATATTGTTTTGGGTGCCTCAAGAACGGGCGAAGTTTGTTTGTTGCTTGTAACTTTTTTTGCTGCTTTGGTGTTTAGCTACCGTATTAAACCTCAAGGCAAATTATATCTTTTGATTATTCGTATAGTTGCTGCGCTTGCAGTATGTGCTGCGGTTCATTATGCGATAGAATATACAAGACTGGTGTTTTCATACGTTCCATCTCTTTTTGAACCGTTTTTCCAGGGCGGCGGACATGGCAGAACCAGAGCAGGATTTATGTTTCATAAAGTTTCCATGCAAAGGCCCGATGTTGCCGACAATAGCGATATATCAAATTTAAGATTTAGAATATGGTCAAGTGCGGTTGATATTTTCAAAACCTCTTGGCTTTTTGGGGTTTCGCCGAGAAACGCACTTTCTTACGCTAAGGACGTTTTGCCAGGTGCATTTATAGCGCAAAGAGGATATGATGCCCATAATTTCTACGTTGCAACACTTCTTTATACGGGAATAAGCGGTTCTTTAACTCTTGGAATATTCTTGGTAAAGTCCGCCTACAGTATTGCAAAGCATTATATAGAGAATAAATTTTTAATTTCTGATGCATTCTTTAACTCAATGATTGCCTCAGTTTTATGTATTGCGGCATCAGGTATGTTTTTATCCGAAATCTTATTTATAACTACTGTCGGGTCATTCTTTTTCTGGTTGTTTTTGGGTTCAATATCCCATAGGATTTGCAAAGAAAATAAGAGCATTTAAAAACAATAAGGATAGGTATAAAAAATATGAGGACGAAAAATTCTTTAATAAATGCTCTTATGGGCTGTTTATCGTATGGGATAATAATGATAGGGTCTTTTGTTACTCGTGCAACGTTTATACGTATACTGGGTTTGGAAATGGCGGGTATCGAGGGGCCTTGCATACAAGTTGTAAATGTTCTTGGAGTGGTAGAGCTCGGCATTGGTATAGGTATTGTGTACAAGCTTTATAAACCTATTGCTCAAAAAGATTGGGAACAAGTAGCAATAATTCTTAAATTTTTGAGGCGTTTTTATGTTGTTATAGGCGTGGCAGTAGCGGCGCTAGGGCTTTCTGT
>CAJLZR010000082.1 GCA_905211185.1 uncultured Oscillospiraceae bacterium
AAGGATTAACCTCACTAATTGTGAAATCGCCCGAACCATGCACGCTAAGACAAGTAATTATGTCTTTTGTCGTTTCCTCAATTTTCACATTTTTAACGAGGTTATGAAATGAAAGACTTATATTAGTATCTTTAACAATATCTTCCGAAGTATAAGCGTTGATGAGCTTGTTTTCCGTGTCAAAATCAAAAATGCACTCATACGCTTTCTCGACATCTTCCATCATAAAAGAGTAAAGACTATTAGTTGGTATTTCAAACGTTCTATATTTACTCCATAAACTACTGCTGATTGTACCGATTTTCCAAGACGGAGCAATCTCTAAAAGCCTTTGGATTAATGTTCCTTTTGGGTTGACCGGGTCATAAAACTTGTATGTTCCGTCTTTGATATTCGCACCTTTTGAATTAAGTGTGTATTCATAAGAATAAGCAGTAATTGATTTATATGGCGAAGTCCCTTCGTTTGTTTCAGTTACCGAAACGATTACAAAATATCCGAAACCTTGAATCTTTAGAAGTCTGTTCTTTGAAATCAAATCATAAAAATCATTTTTATACACATCAAAATTAGCCTCTGAAACCGCATTAAATCTCGGCTTTATGTGTAAATTCGTAACATTTGTAATATCGGTAATAACGCTAAAATCGGGATTGCAAAGCGTTATTAATGGGATTTCATATCTTTTATTTATGTCAAATTCAAAGTTCATTTTTTATCCACCCCCAAGCCGTACTGCAAATTGATAAGTTATTTTCAAATACTCGGCATATCCATAACATTCAAATTTATTAACTCCATGAGCAAAACTTAAATACCCTTGATTTTTATTTCTTGATAAGTTCTTGAATCGGTTTAATCCTGTACTTGAAGTAATAATCTCATTCTGATTATCGACTGTAATTATTTCATTAGGGGATAGATTAGTCATTTCAAAAATTCTATTAGTTTTTAAGTTTACAATCTTAAAATCTTTACCTGATTTTGAAAGTTTAAACTCTATGATAGGTCGCAAACCATAAATTTCTGCCGAGAGATTATCAAATTCAAAAGGGTTCATTATAGAAGAATCAAAAGTATAAGTTATGGTGGTCGGAAATGTGTAAGCATAAGGAGAATCGCATTCTACTGTGCATCTAACACCAAAACACTCTCCGCCAAACTTAATATCTTCGGTCGGTTTTAAAATGCAATTAAAGTAAAAATCTTCGTACCATTCACTTTCAATTTGAAGTTTTTGATACCCAAAATTTCCGAAAAGCCAATGTTTTATTCTTAGAAAAGTCGGAAGATCAATAGGAATTTCTGAAACTATTTCGATAGGAAATTCTAAAACGTTTGATTCCTTTAACCCCAAAAACAATTTTTTTGGATTTCTGATAGCTGAAACACTTTGATATTCGTAATTTGAACCTGAGGGGATATCGGTTAAATTGCCATTTATTGAAACGATTTTTAATCCGAAATCTTTTGAATTTATTCCGCCAAAATTAAAATAATTTCCAAGAAAACTCATTAATTGACCTCCTCTTTATAAAATAAAAAATCTCATCTGTACATTTTACAGACAAGATTTAAAACATTTTACTTACCAATATTTGATAAAACAAAACTATTTAATTGAAATCCAAAGATAACAATGTGCTTTATTATCCTTAGTATACTCGGCAGGCACAGTACTTTCATAGTCTATTTTGTATGCTCTGTTTATAAGACCATCTTTTTGATCTTTCCAAACTGTTTTCCAAGCATTTTGCGTACTTGCCATTATATTTTCATCAATATACTCGTATTTTTTATATTCTCCACTTTTAACTTTGCTTTCAAGATGAGCAAAGAAATCTGACTTTACACCCATAACGGTTAAATCATAATCACCATTTTCATCAGACTCATAATTGCTATATTTCGAAATTGGAGAAACACCATTTTGAAAGTTATGTTTACTATCAAAAAAAATAGGTATTTTTCCTGTGCCAATATCTTCCCATAATTTTTCTATTCTTTTTACTCCATCAGGAGTGTTGTTGGTTCTTATTGTAACTTCCTTTAATGTGTATGCCATATTTACCTCCAAAATCTTAGTTTATACTTTTTCCCATTTCATAAGCTTCTTGCATATATGGCGTGATTTTTACTTCGCCTTTTTCATAAACTCCTTTGGCACAAATCACACCTTTTTCAACCGAACCCTCAAGGCACTTTGCAAATCCTCTGAAACATTCAAGTGTGCAATCCATAACCGTGTCGCTATCTTCACCAGCAGTCATTATGTAATAAAACTCTTTATTTTTAAATAGTTTCCATTTTGCAAAGCACCTGTCAATAACTGCTTTCATTTGAGAATCAACAGAATAAAAATATACAGGACTTGCCAAAACAATAACATCGGCTTCGCTCATTTTATCAAGAATTTTTTCCATATCATCTTTAATAGCACAAATACCGGTGCTTTTTCCGTCTTTATAGCAAGATTCACATCCAATACATCCGGCAACTTTCATATCACGCAAAAATACCTTTTCAACCTCATGTCCTGCTTCATCCGCACCTTTTAAAAACTCATCACAAAGCAAATCCTAATTTCCGTAAAGTCTTGGACTTCCTGATAATATCAATACATTTTTGCTCATATTATTTAATTCCTTCCTTTTATGCAAGATACTAATATCATATAAAAATTCGGAATTTTGATCAAATAAACTCATATTATATTTGCGTGTTTGTTAGCGATTTTAAAAGTCATTTCAACTGCCTTTTTAATAATGTTTTTGCTTTCTCTTTTTAGAGCATTTACTGTTTCTCTGTCCGCATTTCCGCTGATGTTTAGGTTTATAATAGGTGAAGAATTGTTGGTATAAGTTCGATTTATTGCTACTTCTTTGTATTTTGGAATGTTTTTAGAAATATTTTGACCAATTAAATCTTTTGAACTGTTCGCAAAATTCCAAAGCCGTTTGGTAGCTTCATGATTAAAAACAATATCGCCTTCGTTCATTAAGCGATATTTCCCATTATCTTTGCCGAGAATCATTTCAGAACCTTGCTCAAATACTTTTGCCATACCTTTTCGAGCTGAATAAGTTCCTTTTGCATAGCCTCTTAGACTATAAAGCTTTCGTTTATAGTAGCCAAGCGAAGGTTCTGCACCTCTGTCGGCACTCATGCTCTCGATTATTCGTTGTAACCTTACAATTTCATTTTCATTTTCTTCACGGTTTAAGTTTCTGTACTCTCTTGCTGCCAAACCTAAGGCTCTTGCAGCCTCTTGTGAAGCACCGGAAAGACCATGCATCTCATTACTTGCGTTTTGGATTTGTGCGGATATTCCGGCAATTTGTGAAGCGATGTCCGACAAAGCGCCTGATACACCAAATTGTTTGTAATGGAATCTATCAAGAGCAGCATAAGCCTTATTCCATGCGTTTATAACAGTCGAAGTCATACCATCGCCGTAATCCGCATTCCATTTCATCAGGTTATCGTAAAATTCTTGTGAGCGATTTTGAATTAGGTTCATTGCTTCTTGACGAATTCTACCTTCTTCTTTTAAGTATTCGTCAATAGCTTTTATACGCTTATCATTAGAGTCCTTAAATTGTTTGTATTCAATATCAAGAGCTTTTTTCTGCCTTTCGACACCATTATCGTAAAGAAATTTTTGTAAATTCTCATTATCTTTTTTGAGTTTTTCCTCAAGCTCTTTACGCTTTTTCTGGGCTTCGGCACTATCATCAAATCTTAAAGCGTTCAATTTGTTTTGGATTTTGTTTATCTCAAAATTTTTATCCGAAAGTTCTTTTTGATAGTGATATTCGTCTTTTCGGATTTCAA
>CAJLZR010000083.1 GCA_905211185.1 uncultured Oscillospiraceae bacterium
TGAGCCGGCGAAAATTTATGTGGTTTCATATCATATAAATTAACTTTTATACCGCGTTTTGCAATTTGCCATGCAGCCTCGCACCCTGCAAGTCCTGCACCGATTATATTTATTTTGTACATTTTTAAACATTCCTATTGACCATTTTTAAAAATTAAACTACAATATTTGAAACTGTTGACAAAGCTGTGATGAAATCAATCTAAAAGCAGGTAAGGATACATCACAATTTGCAGTTGTTAGATATCTCAAATCAATTATATCAAATAATAAGAAGAGGTTGTAATTATGACAAACGAAGAAATCAAAAAAGAACTTAGCAAAATTCCGGAAGAAGATCGCGACAAAATTAAAGTTGTGGAAAGCCTAAGCGATGACCAACTAACCGATATGTCCGGAGGGTTAAAAAATCCACTTCAAAATTTATCACCACAAACACAAACCATTCTTAAATATGCAGCTAAAGCCGGATGCGTCATAGCGCTGATAGCGGGTACTTGGTATATAAGTAATAAAAAAGGTTACCAGAAAGGTCTCGCCGAAGGCATAAAAAAAGGTAATGATGAAGGATATGGAAAGGGATTTGGAGAAGGACAACGTCAAGGAATTAATATTGGGCGTCATATCGGTTATGGTGCCGGGTACAATGCGAGGCAAGAAGAAACCAATCCCATACATCCCCACACCGATGATGGTGGATGGGACCTTTCAAGTTATAGTACCCATTAGCATTCATATCTACGAAATTAAATTCAATAAGCATCGTTTTAACTATTTAAAGTTAGTACGATGCTTTTGAACATCTGTTAATCGGAATTACTCCGTTTTTTCATAACCGCATTCTTTATTTTCGCAATAGATTTTAGGTTTTTTATTATTCTTTTTAAAAAGCATTTTGCCGCACTGAGGGCACTTTTCGTTGGTTGGTTCATCCCAAGAAACAAAATCGCAATTTGGGTAATTGTTGCAGCCAAAGAAGAAGCGTCCTCTTTTGCTTTTGCGCTTAATTACTTCTCCGCCGCATTTAGGACATTTTACGCCTATTTCATTTACTATCTTTTTTATGTTTTTACACTCCGGGTATCCTGAACATGCAATAAACCTGCCGAACCTACCATATTTTACAACCATAGGTTTGCCACATTTATCGCAAATTTCTCCCGTTTCGTCTTCTTTTAAAGTGATTTTGACGTCTTTCATCTCTTCCTTAGCTTTTTCCAAAGTTTTTGCAAAATCTCCATAAAATTCCGACAAAGTATCTTTCCAATCGTTTTTTCCTTCCTCGATTGAATCCAAATCGCTTTCCATTTGTGCCGTAAATTTAAGGTTCACAATCTTCGGAAAACGCTCTTTCATAAGTTTGGTTATTACTTCCCCGAGCTCTGTGGGCTTTAGAGCCTTCCCTTCTTTAGAAACATATTCTCTTGAAGTAATCGTTGAAATAATGGAAGCGTATGTCGAAGGTCTTCCGATTCCGTCTTCTTCAAGCGCTTTGATAAGTGAAGCTTCCGTATACCTCGGAGGCGGCTCCGTAAAATGCTGGTTTGAATCCATAGACTTTAACTTAAGTGGCATATTTTCAGAAAGTTCAGGCAAAGCTTTCGCTTTTTCTTCCGCCGAATCTTTACCTTCCGTGTAAAGAACGGTAAAACCATCAAAATCAACCGTATATCCGGAAGCTTTAAATACATAGGGCTTTTTATTTTCGCTTACTGACGTTATATCCGCCTGAGTCACACTATGGATACACTCGGACATTTGGCTTGCCATAAATCTTTCCCAAATTAATTTATAAACTTTAAACTGGTCACTACTTAAACTCTTTTTTATTTTTTCGGGAAAAAGTTCCGGCATGGTCGGCCTTATGGCTTCGTGCCCATCTTGCGCATTCGATTTCGTTTTAAAATGCCTTGCCTTTTTGGGCATATACTTTTCGCCCCATTTTTCTAAAATAACATTTCTGGCGGCAGATATTGCATCTTCCGAAACACGCAAGGAATCGGTTCTCATGTAAGTAATCAAACCGACTGCGCCCATATTTTCGATTTCTATACCTTCATAAAGCTCTTGTGCCGCACGCATGGTGCGTTTTGCTTGAAAGCCAAGCTTCCTTGAAGCTTCTTGCTGCAAAGTGGATGTTATAAAAGGCGGAGCGGGAGATTTTTTTCTTTTACCTTTTTTAAGTTTTGAAATTTTATAACTTGCATTTTCAAGATCAGCAAGTATCTTGTTTGCTTGCTCCTCTTTTTCTATTTTTATTTTTCCGTCCAAGTCACCGTAAAATGCGGCAGAAAAAGCCTTCCTTGAGCCTTTTGGGATAAACTGGGCGTCAATTGACCAATATTCTTCCGGCACAAACTTTCTTATTTCTTCTTCTCTATCCACAATAATGCGCAGCGCAACAGACTGAACCCTTCCGCCCGAAAGACCTTTATGGATTTTCTGGGATAAAAATGGACTTAATTTATATCCAACCAGTCTATCGAGCACTCTTCTTGCCTGCTGAGCATTTACCAAATCTATATCTACGCTTCTGGGGTCTTTAATTCCCGCATCTACTCCTGTTTTTGTTATTTCATTAAAGGTAATACGGTTTTTATCGTTAAGATCAAGCTTAAGTATATAAGCCAAATGCCAAGAAATTGCTTCTCCCTCACGGTCAGGGTCGGTTGCAAGCAAAATCTTTTCCGCTTTTTTTGCCTTTTCTTTAAGCTCTTTTACAAGCGTACTTTTTCCTTTGACAATTGAATACTTAGGTTCAAAATTGTTTTTTATATCAACGCTAAGTCTTTTTTCAGGCAAATCTCTGACGTGCCCCATAGATGCAACAACGTCATATCCTTTTCCCAAATATTTTTTTATAGTCTTCGCTTTTGCGGGAGACTCCACTATTACCAAATTTTTCATAATAACCCATCCAAATAAAAAGTATCAGATAATATATACTACAAAACCGATTATAATTACAATAAAAACTTGAAATTTGTTTTTAAAACTTAATTTATGCTGTACGTTCTCCCACTTTCAGCTCTTACAAAACCCAAAAGCTCAAGTTCGGTAAGTATAGGCAAAAGCTTGAAAACGGGAATTTTTGTTTTTTGGCTCAAAACATCTATATGAATTTTTCCCTTTTCAATTTCATTATATACCGCTTTTAAATGTTCGGGAACTTTTTTACTTTCTACTTTATTTTTTTCTTTTTTTTCGGGATCCAGGCTTTTTGGGTTAAAATCGTTAAAATTAATATCTTGTTCGGGATTTTCAAAAGCTTTCACCTTAAAATCAATTCCCATAGATGCAGAATATTCGTTTAAAATTTCTTCTGCATTTTCAATTATTTTTGCGCCATCATTTACAAGCATTCTTGAGCCCTTTGGCAAAGGGTATATTGGATTTGATTTTACAAAAACATCTCGGTTATGTTCACAAGCATAATTTGCTGTTATTAAAGAACCGCTCTTTTCACCGGCCTCTATAACCACAACACCTTTTGAAATTCCTGAAATAATTCTGTTTCTTATTGGAAAAGTATATTTATTACCCGGATAATAGGGAGGAAACTCGGAAATAACCGCCCCATTTTTTGCAATATTATCTCTCATTTCTTTATTGTGCATTAAATAAGGATAATCAATACCGCAGCCTAAAACCAAAATTGTTTTTCCGCCAACGGCTAACGCACCTTTATGTGCGGCGGAATCAATTCCAACCGCTCCGCCACTAACTATTGCCGCTCCGGCTGACGCAAGTTCGTAAGATAATTCATAAGCCGATTTTTTGCTAAAATCCAAAG
>CAJLZR010000084.1 GCA_905211185.1 uncultured Oscillospiraceae bacterium
CTCTGACAGACAGAGAGATTCCGATCGTTGCCGACTACTATGTAGACAAAGAATTCGGAACAGGTGCGGTTAAGATCACGCCGGCACATGACCCTAACGACTTTGAAGTGGGCATAAGGCATAACTTACCTGTTATTTGTGTTATGAATGAAAGTGCAGTTATGAACGATAAAGCCGGTAAATATGCCGGACTTGATAGATATGCTGCAAGAAAACAATTGGTAGAAGATTTAAAAAATAGCGGAGATATTGACCAAATAAGAGAAATAACTCATAATGTCGGCTCTTGTTATAGATGTAAAACCGTGGTTGAACCAAGAGTTTCAAAACAATGGTTTGTGAAAATGGAACCTCTTGCCAAACCTGCCATAGATTGCGTAAAAAAAGGCGAGGCTAAGTTTATTCCTGATAGATTCAGTAAGATTTATTACCATTGGATGGAAAATGTAAAGGATTGGTGCATTTCAAGGCAATTGTGGTGGGGGCATAGAATTCCCGTTTGGTACTGTGATGATTGTGGCGAGATGATTGTTTCCAAAGAAGATAACATATCTGTTTGCAGTAAATGTGGATCTTCAAATGTTCATCAAGATGAGGATACTTTAGATACGTGGTTTTCTGCGGGCCTTTGGCCACTTTCAGTTTTGGGTTGGCCTGAAAAGACGCCGGAACTTGAATACTTTTTCCCAACAAATGTGCTTGTTACGGGATATGACATAATATTTTTCTGGGTTGCAAAGATGATATTTTCTTCTATGGAAATTTCAAATAAAGTTCCGTTCGAAAATATTTTGATTCACGGTTTGGTAAGAGATGCTCAAGGCAGAAAAATGTCTAAATCCTTAGGTAATGGTATTGACCCTATGGATATAATCGAAAAATATGGCGCCGATGCGCTAAGGTTTTCGCTTATTCTTGGCACAAGCCCGGGAAACGATATGCGGTTTTACGATGAAAAAATCGAGGCTGCAAGAAATTTTGCCAATAAGATTTGGAATGCCGCTCGGTTTGTGCATATGAATGTTGATGGTTTAAATTTAAAAAATGAGCTTTCCGATGAACTTGGCATGGTTGATAGATGGATTGTCAGCAAATTTAATAAAGTGGCTAAAGATGTATCTGCCAATATAGATAAATTCGAATTAGGGGTTGCCGCGCAAAATCTTTATGATTTTATTTGGGACGATTTTTGCGATTGGTACGTTGAATTTTCTAAAATATCGGGCAAAAAAGAAGTTTTGCTTTGGGTTTTAACAAATACTTTAAAGCTTCTTCACCCGTTTATGCCTTTTATCACAGAAGAAATATGGAAATCTTTTAATCCCGATAAAGATTCCGTCATGGTTGAAAGCTATCCGCAGTTTAACGAAAAACTTATTTGTGATGATGCGGAAGAAAAAATGAATGTCTTGATGTCTATTGTTAAATCCGTCAGGAATTTAAGGCGAGAAATGAACATTCCAAACGGCAAAAAGAGTACCATTTACATAGAAACCAAAAATCAAAATATTAAAAATATTTTGGTTGATTATCAGAACGTTGTTTGTAAGTTTGCTTTGGGAAACGAGCTTAAAATATCTGATAAGTTTGAACTCAGCAACGCCGCTTCTGCCGTTAATGATTACGTTAAGATTTATATGCTTATCGATGATTTAATCGACGTAAAATCCGAGCTTGCAAGGCTTAGTAAAGAGCTTAGCGAAGCTGAAAATCAACTTAAAAGTACACAAGATAGATTGAGTAACGAAAATTTTGTTTCCAAAGCTCCTCAAAAAATAGTAGATGGCGCTAAGGAGATGGCGCTTAAACTTGAACATAAAATAGAAAATTTGAAAAAGAGCATTGAAAAATTTTCAAAATAAATTTATCTGTTGACTTATTTCTACAAAATAATTAAGAAAGATCCTTTATCATATTAGTTGATAAGGGATTTTTATTTTTGCAAAAATTTAGGACAAGCGTGAATAAAGCATAGTCTTTGCGGAAATAATAATAATTTATCAAAGATAATTTGTAAGGAGGAACCTGGTTTATGGGTGTAAAAATGTCATCTTATCAAAGTACTCTAACAGCATTTATAGAGGGGGATATTGATCATCATACTTCTAAAGAAATAAGAGAAACAATAGATTCTTACGCCGAAAGATATAACCCAAAATTGCTCGAGCTTGATTTTGGCAAAGTGCAATTTATGGATACTTCCGGAATAGGACTCATTATGGGTAGGTTTAAGCTGATGAGCGCTTTAAGAGGAAAATTAAAAGTTATTAATATCCCTAAGAATTTGGAAAGAATGATAAAGCTTTCGGGGCTTGGAACACTTGGAATATTTGAAAATAAGGAGGAAATAAACTATGCAAGAAGTAATAAACGAAATGAATATAAACTTTTTTAGTAGATCATATAACGAGGGTTTTGCTCGGACGGTGGTGGCGGCTTTTGTTTCTCAGCTGGATCCAACCATTGATGAGCTGGCGGATATAAAAACCGCCGTTTCGGAAGCAGTTACAAATTCCATAGTGCATGGATATAAAGCGGGGATAGGAAAAATTTACATATCTTCAAAAATTTATAGTGACGGAAAGATTCTTATAAAAATCAAAGATAAAGGTTGCGGCATAGAAAACGTTAAGCAAGCTATGGAGCCTTTATTTACAACCGGTGGGAGTGAACGCTCAGGGCTCGGGTTTGCTGTTATGCAAAGTTTTATGGATAAAATAAAAGTTACGTCAAAAGTAGGCAAGGGCACTACCGTAACGCTTCAAAAATTTATTATCCGCAGACCGGTAAAAAATGAAAAATAAAAAACCGGAAGATTCAAAAAAGATAGATATACAGTCCCATTTTGGGCTTGTTCACTCTTGTTGCCAAAGATTCAGAGGCAGAGGAATAGATTACGATGATTTATTTCAAACGGGTTGTATCGGACTTACAAAGGCGGCAAAAAAATTTGACTTTAAGCGAGGAGTTAAATTTTCAACATACGCAACACCTGTTATTCTAGGAGAGCTAAAAGGTGTTTTTCGCGATGGCTCTTTATCGCTTAAAGTCAGCAGAAAACTAAAGGAACTTTCAAATAAAATAAAAATTGAACGCGAAAAATTTGTTAAAATTTATGAAAGAGAGCCGACCGTTCTTGAGCTTGCTGATATTTTAAACGCTGAGCAGGAGCAAATTTTGGAAGCTTTAGATGCCACAAAATGGCCTATTTCCTTAAATGCTTCTGCTGGCGATGATAACAGCGTGATTGAAATTCCAATAGAGTTTGACGATGAAAAACTTTCGGCTGAAATTTCTGTTCGTCAAATTATAAATACGCTCGAAAACAGAGATAAGAATTTAATTTACTTAAGATTTTTTAAAGGTGTTACTCAATCTGAAGTGGCAAAGAATTTAGGAATGACACAAGTCCAAGTTTCAAGACGTGAAAAAGCTCTTTTAAAAATGTTGCGCGAAAAGCTTGCCTAATATTTTTTATTTTATTTCTTTGGCGATATCCATAATTTTTTTCAGGCGATGGTTTATTCCGGACTTGCTTATTGGTTTTTCGTAGAGTTTGGAGAGTTCGTTTAGTGATATATAAGGGTTCATAATTCTAAGCAGTGCCGTTTCTCTTAAATGTTCCGGTAATTCTTCAAGACCTATGGAGTTTTTTATTTTATTGATAGCATCTATGTGTTTAGCCGAAGAATTGGTCACTTTGGAAAGATTTGCGGTTTCAAAATTTGTTGATCGATTTATATTATTACGAACTTCTTTTATCATTTTTATTTGCATTATTTCCATTG
>CAJLZR010000085.1 GCA_905211185.1 uncultured Oscillospiraceae bacterium
ATGCGGAGCTTCTTTTCTTTCATTTCACCTTCCGTTGCCGCACCGACTTTAATAACAGCTACGCCGCCTGCCAGTTTTGCAAGACGCTCTTGGAGTTTTTCCCTATCAAAATCAGAAGTGGTTTCCTCAATTTGATTCCTAATCTGCGAAACTCTGGCTTTGATTTCTTCAGGATTGCCCGCACCGTCAACAATAATCGTGCGTTCTTTTTCAACTTTTACTTGATGAGCACGTCCCAGCTGCGCCATTGTTGTATCTTTGAGTTCAAGTCCGAGCTCTTCGGAAATCACTTCGCCGCCCGTAAGAATTGCAATGTCCCTTAGCATTTCTTTTCTTCTATCGCCAAATCCCGGGGCTTTTACGCCTATGCAAGTAAACGTACCGCGGAGTTTATTAACGACTATTGTGGCTAAAGCATCGCCTTCGATATCATCAGCAATTATCACTAACTTCTTACCTGATTTTACAACTTGTTCCAAAAGCGGCAAAATTTCCTGAATGCTAATTATTTTCTTATCTGTAATCAAAAGGTAAGCGTCATCAATAACAGCTTCCATCTTATCGTTATCCGTTACCATATAAGGCGAAACATATCCACGGTCAAACATCATTCCCTCAACAACTTCCGAATAAGTTTCGGCCGTTTTGGATTCTTCCACCGTTATAACCCCGTCTGAGCTTACTTTATCCATAGCTTCGGAAATTAATTTTCCTATAAACTCATCAGCTGCGGAAATGGTCGCAACTCTTTTTATATCTTCTGCGCCATTTATTGCTTTTGAATTTCTTACAACAGCACCTACTGCCGCTTCAACCGCCTTGCTTATTCCCCTTTTAAGTACCATTGGGTTTGCTCCGGCTGCAACATTTTTCATTCCCTCACGAATAAGAGTTTGCGCCAAAAGCGTTGCCGTTGTGGTTCCGTCTCCGGCTATATCATTTGTTTTTGTGGCAACTTCTTTTACAAGTCCTGCGCCCATGTTTTCGAAACTATCGTCAAGTTCAATTTCTTTTGCAATGGTTACGCCATCGTTGGTGATAAGCGGTGCGCCGAATTTTTTATCTATAACTACATTTCTTCCCTTTGGTCCCAAAGTGATTTTCACAGTATCTGCAAGCTTATTTATACCTGCAAGCAAAGCTTTTCTTGATTCTTCGCCGTATGCGATTTCTTTTGCCATAAAATATAACTACTCCTTACTTAAAATATTCAAAAAATTAAACTACGCAATAATAGCAAGAATTTCTTCTTGACGAATTATAATATATTCTTTTCCTTCATAGGTAAACGGCGTTCCGCCATGCTTAGGTATCAAAACCTTATCCCCTTGGTTTACATACATTTCAACTTTTTTACCGTCAATCATTCCTCCGGGGCCTCTGGCAACAACCCGCGCAGTAAGAGGTTGCTCTTTCGTACCTCCTGCCAAAATTATTCCGCCTCCCGTAGTTTGATTATTTTTTTGAACTTTAACAACTACTTTGTCCAAAATAGGCTTTACAGCAAAAACTTCTGACATAATAAATCCCCTCTTTCTATTTATTAGCACTCATAAAGCTCGAGTGCCAACACAAATATTCTATTCCGTCTTTGCTCGAAAATCAACCTTTATTTTAATTTTTAAAAAACATTGTTATCTTGCACTAAATATGCGAACGCAAAGAACATATTTATACTACTAAATCATAATTATCTATAACTCCTCCGCCTATAACCAAGCCATTATCATCGTAAAACACGACCGATTGCCCCGGCGCCGGAAAGTATACCCCCTCATCAAATACTATTTTTACCGAATCCTCACCATAAGGAAGTATTCTGCACGGAACTTCCGCCGCTCGATAGCGTATTTTTACATTGGCTTTAATTTCGCTTTCAAGCTTATCAAACAATATAAAATTGACATTTTTGGCAGCTACTTCTTTTCTAAAGCCCAGTTCCTTATTTCCAAGCACAACTTGGTTTTTCTTAGAATCTATCTTTAAAACATACGCAGGCTCCCCTAAAGCAATGCCCAAACCCTTTCTTTGGCCCACAGTATAATTTATTATTCCCTTATGATCACCAACTTTTTCATTTTCCTCATTTACAAATATTCCATTTTTGGGCACGGTATGCGTATAGTTTGATATAAATTCAGAATGAGAAATATTATTTATAAAACATATATCCTGACTTTCGGATTTTTGCGCAACAGGCAAATCATATTTTTTTGCAAGCTCCCTTACATAAGGTTTTTCATAATCACCAAGCGGAAACAAACTATGCGAAAGCTGAAACTGCGTAAGGCCATAAAGAAAATAACTCTGATCCTTTTTAGCCTTAGATTTCTTTATAACATGGCGCTTTTTCTCTTCATCATAAAACGTGTTTACATAATGCCCGGTTGCTATAAAATCGCAGCCTTTATTAAGCGCAAAATCAAGCATTTTTCCAAATTTTATTTTTTTATTACACTCAACACAAGGGTTAGGAGTCCTACCGCTTTCGTACTCACTAACAAAATAATCAATAACATTTTTGGCAAAACCTTCTTTAAGGCTCAAAACATAATGTTCTATCCCTAATTTATCAGCCACCTTTTTGGCATCCTTTATCGCCGAATTTAAACCGCTGCCAAGCAAATCAAGCGTTACACCGCAAACTTCATAACCTTTTTCTTTTAATATCGCCGCCGTGGTGGAACTATAAACGCCGCCACTCATACCTACCATTACCTTTTTCAAAGCTATGTACCTCTATTCAATATAATTTAAAATAATTATATCACACTATAAAGTACATTAATAATCTTTTTATATAACAAACTCAACCCGCCAACTCCATTGCAATACACGTTATATCATCATCGTGATTATTTGTTTTTCTTATCTCAATTCCTTTTTTAACTATCCTTTTGGAAAGTTCTTTTGCATTTTCATAATTTTTTGATTTTATTATATCGCATATCCAATCTTCACCTATATCCGTAATACCATCGGAAAACATAATAATAAAATCCCCTGCTTGCAAATTAAACTTTTCAAACGATATGTTGGCATCGCTTAGTATTCCTATGGGCAAAGATTCCGAACTTATTTTTATTATCTCATCGTTTCTTACAATAAAAGTAGGGGGAGCACCGGCTTTAAGGAACTTTGCTTGACCATCAAAAAGATTAAGCGAAAGCATATCAAGGGTAGATAAAATTTCCTCTCCCTCGTTTAGCAAAAGCGCCGAATTTACAAATTTTATAGCCGAACTTGCACCCATACCCGATTTAACAAAATTTTTCATAAGTTCTGCGGTTATATTTCCTTGAACCGCAGCGGCATCACCCGTACCCATACCATCGCTTATTATAACGTTAAAATTTCCTTCGCCGTCTTCAAATTTACAAAAACTATCGCCACAAACCAAACCTTCACCAAAAGCGTGCTGCGTAAAACCAAAATCAACACTAAAATTTTTTATTTCGCAAAGCTGTATCCTGGAGGTGGCACCGTAATTATTTATAATTGGCTCACTTAATTTTTTTCCGCAAACTTCAGACACTTTTTCAACAACTTTTTTAGAAAATTTATTTGCAAAAACGCTATCGCATTCAATATCAACACATATTTTACCCTTATTATTCCGGTAGCAAACTAAATGCAAAACAGGTATGTGCATTTTCAAAAGTTCTTTTTCCAAAATATCGGATCTAATACCGCTATCTTCATGAACTAGATTGATGATATTCAAAAAAGCAAGCTTATCCTCGTGCAGATTCATAACTACCCTCCAACATAATATCTATCGTCCGAA
>CAJLZR010000086.1 GCA_905211185.1 uncultured Oscillospiraceae bacterium
CGTTACGGTATCCATGGCAGCCGTCATTACAGGAACGTTTAGTTTTATTTTCTTTGTTAAGTTGGTACCTACTTTAACATTTTTAGGTTCAACATCCGATTCCCCGGGTATTAGCAAAACATCATCAAACGTCAGCCCTTCTTTTACAAACTTATCATCTTGCACAGTCCTTGCCATAAACAAACTCCTTTAAATTTAATAATATATAGCAAAAAACCAACACCCTAAGTATATTTTAACTTAGTGGTATTGGTTCTTGTATCCTATTTAATAACATCGCAACCTATATAAGGCCTTAAAACCTCCGGAACAGTAACGGATCCGTCTTCATTTTGATAATTTTCAAGTATCGCCGCAACTGTACGTCCGACGGCTAAGCCTGAACCATTAAGAGTGTGAACAAATTTAGCTTTATCTTTTGGGTTTTCTTTAAAGCGAATTTGCGCACGCCTTGCTTGATAATCTTCAAAATTTGAGCACGAAGAAATTTCAACATAACGATTATATGAGGGCATCCAGACTTCAATATCATAAGTTTTTGCCGAGCAAAAACCTGTATCGCCCGTAGATAAACAAACAACTCGATAGGGAATTTTCAAAAGCTGGAGTAATTTTTCGGCATCGTTGATCAGTTTCTCGAGCTCATCGTAGGAAGTTTCAGGGTTTACAAACTTAACAAGTTCAACTTTATTAAATTGGTGTTGCCTTATAAGCCCTCTTGTATCTCTGCCGGCAGAACCTGCTTCCGATCTAAAACACGCAGAATAGGCGCAGTATTTTATCGGCAAATCTTTACCGTCCAAAATTTCATCACGGTGAAAATTCGTAACAGGTACTTCGGCGGTTGGAATTAAATAATAATCCGTGTTTTCAAGTTTAAACACATCTTCCTTAAATTTTGGGAACTGCCCCGTACCATATAAAGAATCGCTGTTTACAATATGCGGAGGTAAAACTTCGGTATATCCGCTTTCAGCATGCGTATTTAAAAAGAAATTTATAACTGCGCGCTCAAGTTTTGCACCCCAGCCTTTATAAAAGTGAAACCTTGCGCCCGTTACCTTTGCGGCTCTTTCAGGGTCTAAAATGCCAAGATTTTTTCCAATCTCCCAATGCGGCTTTGCATCAAAACTAAACTTGCGAGGCTCCCCGTTTCTTCTTATTTCAACATTTTCAGAATCGTCTTTTCCGATAGGTACGCTTTCGTGCGAAATATTCGGAATAGTTAAAAGAAGCTCACGCTGCCTGCTTTCGAGCGCGGATAGCTCTTTGTTTTTCTCGGAAATTTTATTCGAAAGCTCCTTTAAATCTTTCATCACGGAAGAAACATCTTCTCCATTTTTCTTCATGGCAGGAATTTTTTTATTAAAAGCATTCTGATTTGCTTTCATGCTCTCGGTTTCGGAGATAATCGTTCTTCTTTTTTTATCTATATCCAAAATTTCATCAATAACCGAATCCAAATCGGCGTTTCTGTTTTTCATGGCTTTTTTAACCATTTCGGGATCATTTCGTATAATTTTTATATCCAGCATACTACCTTTTCCTCCCATATTTATTAATTTTAAATCCATAACTTTTCTTTGCGGAAGGCTTTATACTGCTTATGATTATATATAAAGCTAAGCCTGTGCAAAAGTACGCAAAAGAAAGTATCACTTCATATAGTCCCATTTTAGAACCGCTTAAACTTTTAACATAAATTTCCGCCAAAGAAACCGCCAAACCGATAAACAGTGGCGTACAAACATTTTTAAAAATGCTCTTTGAGTAGGATTTAACAATCATTGTGGTAATTATACCAAAAACAAAATACTCTGTAAAGCGCATTAAATATAGAATATCGCTTGGGCTAAATTTATAGTTAAGAGCGCATCTACCAAAAAAATCATTAATACTTACGCATAATCCGGAATTGACATTTAAATATTCTGCGCTTGTAAAGGGATTAAAAAATATTCCTACACCTATCAAAACCCAAAAAATAATCATTATAAAGCAAATAAGTTTATTATTTTTCATTTCAAACCTCCTTACTTGCAAGCCCTGCAAGCATATTATAAACAGAGGTTAAATCTTTTTCACCGCAAAACTCTATTTGTATCGTTCCTTTGTTTCTTCTTCCTGAAACAATTTTAATCTTTCTTTTAAGCTTTTTATGAAGGTCCGCTTCAATTTTGCTGAAAAAAGCATCTTTCTTTATAACCTTCAAGGATTTCGGTTTATCAATTTCTTTAAAATTAATTTTTTTTATGAGTTCTTCAAGTTGGCGGACATTTAAACCTTGCGAAATTGTTATTTTAAGAGCTCTTTGTATATCATCTTCGGAATCAAGCCCCAAAAGCGCTCTTGCATGCCCTGCCGATATTTCTTTTTTTTCTAAACTCTCGATAACATATGTAGGCAAATTTAAAAGCCTTAAAGTGTTTGCAATATAAGAGCGGGATTTTCCTATAACTTTTGCAACATCTTCCTGTGTAAATTCATAGGTATCTATTAAAACTTTATATCCTTTTGCTTCTTCAAGCGGTGATAAATCCTCTCTTTGAAGATTTTCAACAAGCGCAATCTCCATTATTTTTTTATCATCAATATCTTTAATCAAGACCGGAACTTCTGAAAGTCCTGCAATTTTTGATGCTCGGTAGCGGCGCTCTCCGGCTATAATTTTATACTTTCCCGATGCCATAGGCTTTACAATAATAGGCGATATAAGCCCATGAACTGATATAGAATCTGCCAATTCTTTTATTTTTTCATCATCAAAATTCACTCTCGGCTGATTTAAATTAGGTTCTATTTCTTCAAGTTTAAGTAAAATTGGCGCATTTTCGGATTCAATATTATTTTCCATAAAAATCATATCGAGTCCTTTGCCAAGTCCACCTAGTTTTTGAGCCATTTTTAATTCTCCTTGTATAATAAATTTGTTGTTCCACAAATTATGTGAAAAATAAAATTAACAAAACAAACGGTATATCACTGATTTTCTTTTGTATAACAATAAAATCATTGCTTTAAAATTTACACGTGATAATAAATTCAACCAACAAACTATTTTCTTATGGAAAACAGTACTTTTTATTTGCTGTTATTTTTAACGATTTCTTTTGCCAAACTCTTATATGCCCAATTTCCTTTATTAAGCCTCGAAAAATACATAACAGGCTTACCAAAACCCGGAGCTTCCGAAAGTTTAACCGTTCTTGGAATTGTTGTTTTAAAAACTTTTCCGGGAAAATTCTTTTTTACTTCTTCCATAACTTGATGCGTAAGATTAAGCCTTGAATCACACATTGTCATCAGTATCCCCTCTATATCTAAAGCGGAATTGTGATGGCGTTTTACAACCTTAATCGTATTTATAAGCTGAGAAAGCCCCTCAAGAGCGTAATATTCACATTGAATCGGTATTAAAATGCTATCGCTTGCACAAAAAGCGTTTATTGTAATTATTCCTAGTGACGGGGGACAATCAATAATAATATAATCATACGAATTTCTGAGGTGAGAAATTTTGTTTTTAAGCTTTGATTCTTTCCCAGAAAACAAACTTATCCCAGCATCGGCAGAAGCTAAATTTATGTGTGACGGAATTAAATTTAAATTTTTAAATTCGGTTATTATTGTTGCTTCGTCCGCGGAAGTATCGTTTTCCAAAACATCATAAGCTGATTTTTTAAGCTCTTTTTTATTAAATCCAAGTCCGCTTGTGGTGTTGCCCTGCGGATCGGAATCGATTATTAAAACTTTCTTACCGGAAGCTCCTAAAGAA
>CAJLZR010000087.1 GCA_905211185.1 uncultured Oscillospiraceae bacterium
GTTCTGGTATCCCACGAGCGTCATGGTCACGGGCTATGACATCATCTTCTTCTGGGTTGCCCGCATGATCTTCTCGGGACTGGAGCACATGGGCAAGGAACCGTTTTCCACCGTGTTCATTCACGGACTTGTGCGTGACGCACAGGGCAGAAAAATGTCGAAATCGCTCGGGAATTTCTTTACCGTTCGGGAAATTGCAGAAAAGTACGGCTATGAACCAATAAGATATCTGATGATTTCTTCCCATTACAGAAGTCCAATTAATTTTAGCGAAGAAATTATAATGCAGTGCAAATCAGCGCTCGAACGCCTTTATACTTTTGAAGAAAACTTAAGTTTTGCAATTAAAAACGCAGAAGATTCAGATGATTTACAAAATCCAATCGATTTAAAAGGTTATAAAAATAAATTTATTGAAGAAATGGATGATGATTTAAATACCGCAGACGCTTTGGGCGTTATATTTGAATACGTAAAAGAAGTTAATTTAAAAGTACTTTCAAAATCAAATACAAATAAAAAAGCTCTTGAAGAAATTCTAAGTTTATTCCATGAAATGACGGACGTACTCGGAATTTTATATAATGCAAAATCAAATAATAATTCTTTAGATGTAAATGAAATTGAAAGTCTTATAAAAGAGCGTGAGATCGCAAGGCAGGAAAAAAATTGGAAACGTGCCGATGAAATACGCGATGAACTCAAAAGCAAAAACGTAATAATAGAGGATACTGCAAAAGGCACAAAATATAGTATAAAGTAAAGGTTGGTGACAAATTCATAAAATGAAATCATCAATAATAATGCTCGATAAAATAAATATTTCATTCGAAAATGAACAAATACTAAATAATCTTAGTTTAAGCATCAAAGAAGGCGAATTTGTAACATTGCTTGGGCCTTCCGGTTGCGGTAAAACTACAACGCTCAGAATTATTGCGGGATTTCTTTCTCCCGATAGCGGAAATATATTTTTTAAAGGTAAACAGATTAATAAAGTGCCTGCGCATAAACGTGCTGTTAATACAATATTTCAAAAATATGCTCTTTTTCCACATTTAAATGTTTATGAAAACGTGGCATTTGGGCTTAGAATTCAGAAAAAACCGGAACATGAAATTAAAGAAAAAGTCCATGAAATGCTAAAAATGGTAAACCTTAGCGGATATGTCGACCGAAACATAGACTCTCTTTCCGGCGGCCAGCAACAAAGGGTGGCCATTGCGCGCGCGCTTGCCAATAATCCTAAAATTTTGCTTTTGGACGAACCGTTGGGGGCGCTTGATTTAAAACTTAGAAAGGATATGCAGACGGAACTTAAAAATATCCACCAGCGTACGGGAATAACGTTTGTTTTGGTAACGCATGACCAAGAAGAAGCACTTTCTATGTCCGATACGGTTGTTGTTATGGATAAAGGCAGAATTCAGCAGATTGGGTCTCCAACCGATATTTACAACGAGCCTCAAAACGCTTTTGTTGCCGATTTTATAGGCGAAAGTAATATCGTTGAGGGTTTAATGATAGAGGATTTTAAAGTTAAGTTTGCCGGAAAAGAGTTTGAGTGTATAGATAAGGGCTTTGGAAAAATGTCGCCCGTCGATGTTGTTATACGGCCTGAAGATATAAAGGTAACATCGCCCGAAGAAGGCCAGATATCGGGTACGGTAACTTCAGTTACTTTCAAAGGAGTACACAACGAAATAATAGTTGATGTTGACGGATTTAAATGGATGATACAGACCACAGAAAATCAGGAAGAAAATGATAAAATAGGCATGCTTATAGACCCGGATGATATACACATTATGAGAAAATCTATCTATTCTTCAAAAGTTGGAGATTACAGTGCGTTTAGTGATGAGTTTTATGAAGAACAACATAGTACTAAAAACAATATCAAATAACAAGAAATACTAAATGGGAAATGGGGGAACGCCAAATTGAAAACAAAAATAAATCTAAATTTATTTCCATATTTGATATGGATGGCAATATTTGTGATAGTACCTTTGTTTTTGGTGTTCGTTTTTGCATTTACAAACCCGAGTGGTGGATTTACATTCGAAAATATAATGTATGTGGGTAAATATTCGAGTGTTTTCTTAAGGTCTATTGTTCTTGGAATAATATCCACTGTTATATGCTTGATTCTTGGGTATCCCATGGCGTATTGCATATCAAAAGTAAAAATCAAATATCAAAGTGTTTTGATAATGCTTATGATGATTCCTATGTGGACGAGCTTTTTGCTTCGTACATATGCTTGGATGACGATACTCGAATATAATGGTCTTTTAAATAAGCTCCTGGTTTTTGTGGGATTTTCCAAAATGAATATGATAAACACACCGGGCGCAATAATCTTGGGCATGGTTTATAACTTTTTGCCATACATGATACTTCCCATATATACAGTCCTTGTCAAAATAGATAAGCGAGTAATCGAAGCTGCTCAGGACTTAGGAGCAAATGGCATAAAAGTATTTTTAAAAGTTATTTTTCCGCTTAGCATACCCGGAGTCGTTTCAGGATTTACAATGGTATTTGTGCCATCGGTAAGTACGTTTATAATTTCCAAAATGCTTGGCGGGGGGTCTATTTTAGTTATAGGTGACTTAATAGAAATGCAGTTTTTGGGCAATGCCTATAATCCGTATTTAGGTTCTGCAATTTCACTTGTACTGATGGTAATAATTCTAATTTGTATGGGAATTATGAATCAAATAGATAGCAATTCCAGCTCAGAAAAATTGGCGGTTTAATTGTCACCGACGTCTTTTAAAAGGGAGGTATAACAACTATTGAAAATTTTGCATAAAGTTTACATGGCGCTAATTTTCATATTCTTATACGCACCGATATTTGTGCTTATGGCGTTTTCTTTTAATAACTCTAAAAGCCGAGTTGTTTGGTCTGGATTTACTTTTAAGTGGTACTATAGATTGTTTGAAAACCAAGATATACTTTCCGCGTTCTATAACACCTTGATAGTAGCTTCGGTTTCCGCAATACTGGCAACACTGCTTGGCACGGTTGCAGCCGTTGAAATTTCCAAAATAAAAAAGTGGCCAAAACAAATAATAATGAACGTAACAAACTTACCTATGGTAAATCCCGAAATTGTAACAGGCGTATCGCTTATGCTTTTGTTTGTATTTTTATATAATAGTTTTGGCTTACTTAAACCTGGTTTGTTCACCTTAGTATTGGCACACACAACATTTTGCTTACCATACGTTATACTTTCCGTTATGCCAAAATTTAGACAAATGGATCCGCATATATATGAAGCGGCAATGGATCTTGGCTGTAGCCCGACAAGAGCATTTTTTAAAGTTGTTATGCCGCAAATTATGCCAGGAATAGTTACGGGAATGATAATGTCGTTTACGATGTCCATTGATGATTTTGTTATCAGTTATTTTGTAGGCGGTACAACTCAAACTCTGCCGATTGCGGTTTATTCTATGACAAGAAAAATAGTAAGCCCCGAAATAAACGCACTTTCAAGTGTAATGTTTATAGCTGTATCTATTATAATTGGAATATCAATATGGTATTTTAAAAAGTCAAGGACAATAATAGAAGAAAGAATAAAAGCACAAAGAGAAATGTACAGGGTTTTAAATGATAATTATTCTAATATTAGATTTATAAAAATAAACAATCTGCAAGAGAAAGAAAAAAATAGATTTAAATATTTGGCAAATATATGATGAACAATACAAGGAA
>CAJLZR010000088.1 GCA_905211185.1 uncultured Oscillospiraceae bacterium
GGCATGAGCTCTTCGTATTTTTCGTCGAACAGGAACGACAGCGAGCTGAGTAACGCGTCCTTGCCCTCAAAGTAGTGGTAAAACGAGCCCTTTGAGGTGCCGGATTCTTCTACAATATCGTCTACCAAAAATATTTTTTCAAACAGATATAAGCATGTTGGAGAACTTCTAAGACTCGGCGCAGATATAAAGGTTGAAGATAAAGTAGCAATTGTGGAGGGAGTAAAAAAGCTATCTGGCGCAAAAGTAACGGCAATGGATTTAAGAGGCGCAGCTTCATTGGTTGTTGCAGGGCTCAGCGCCGAAGGAATAACGGAAATCTCAGGGCTTAAACACATTGATAGAGGCTATGAACAAATAGAAAAAAATTTAAATATGTTGGGAGCTTCAGTAAAAAGAATTTAAACATATAGGGTGAAAAATCTATGAACAGGGAATTATCAAAAAAATCAAATATAAAGCGGCCAAAAAGACCTACCAAAAGGGGACTTAGAAAAAAAGTATTTTTAAAAAGGAAAAGAAGAAAATTTATATTCAGAAGGTTTTTTTTGGTTGCGATATGCCTATCCGTTGTTTTTTTGTTTTTTTTCGGTATACATTTTTCCCTTTCTAAATTTTTTACCATAAAAAATATATCGGTTCAGGGTAGCAGTAGCTATTCAGATGCCGAAGTGATCTCAGCCGGCGAACTACATACTAAACAAAATTTGCTCTTTTTAAATTCAAAGAAAGCCGAAAACAAAATTTATACATCGCTCCCAAATGTAGATGAAGTAAAAATTTCTAAAAAATTCCCGAATAATTTGATTATCTCTTTAGAAGATGCCATACCGACTTACCACTTGAAAATTGAAAACGAATATATTGTAATTAGCGCCAAAAATAAATTTTTAGCTAAGTTTTCAGAACCTCCCGATAATACCGTCGGGCTAATTGGAATAGAGGCGGAAATTAAAGAAAACGGAAAAGTGGAGTACAGAAATCCTGAGTCTTTAAAGCTTATGGAGGAAATTTTAAATACGCTTAGAAGTAAAGAAATTGAGAACATAAATGAGGTAGACATTTCCGATTTGCAAAATATAACTTTGAAATATGAAAACAGAATAAAGATAAATATCGGGAGTCAAGATGACCTCGATTATAAAATTTTAACTTTGAAAGAAATATTAAATAATAAAATTTCTAAAACTGAAAGAGGAACTTTAAATCTAAAAGATTTAAAAACCCAAAACAGAACATACTTTACATATGAATAAAGTTTTTTGAGCCGTAAGTTTTTAAACTACTGGCTCTTTTTTTTGTTTTGTGGTTTACTTAATTAGTATAAAAAGCAAAGGGGAAATTTTTATTTTTAAGTTTGATAGCAAAATTCAGAACATGGCTAATGAGGCGCTTGCAATCTGCCAAAAAGAGTTTAATGAAATTGAAAAAATAAAAGAATATAATCAGCAAAAAGTGCTGGAATCTTTTATAAAATGCGGTATTAGCGAAAGCCATTTTGTTGCAACCACAGGTTATGGATATAACGATCGGGGTAGGGAAAAACTCGATGAAGTATTTGCCGATATATTTAAAACGGAAGATGCTTTGGTAAGGCATAACTTTGTAAGTGGTACTCATGCCATAGCAACAGTTTTGTTTGGAATTTTAAGACCAAACGATAAAGTTTTAAGCGTTACGGGCAAACTTTATGATACATTATCGGATGTTATAAAGTCTGAGCCCGGTATGGGCTCGCTGAGTGACTATTCCATAGAATTTAGGTATATAGATTTTGATAAAAACGAGGGCGTTTATTTTAAATCGATTGAAAATGCTCTTTCGAACGAAGACTACAAAGCCGTTTATATTCAGCGTTCACGGGGATATAGTCTTAGAGATTCGCTAAATATAGAAAAAATAGAAAAAATAATTTCGCTCGTTAAAAATATGAATCCCGAAATTTTAGTCATAGTAGATAACTGTTACGGCGAATTTGCCGAGAAAAAAGAACCCACAGAAGTGGGTGCAGATGTAATCGTCGGTTCGCTTATAAAAAATCCCGGCGGAGGTATTGCCCCAACAGGCGGATACATTGCCGGAAAGAAAAGAATTGTGGATATGTGTTCATATAGGCTCACCGCGCCCGGAATAGGAAAAGAAATTGGAGCAAACTTGGGAGTAAACAAAGAAATGTTTATGGGTATTTTCAATGCGCCGTGCGTTGTAGGAGAAGCCCTTAAAACAGCAGTTTTCGCGGCAGCTCTATTTGAAAAAATGGGTTATAAAGTTTTTCCCAAATATAATGAAAAAAGAGCAGATATTGTAGAATCCATAGTGCTTGAGGATTCGAGCGCTTTAATAAAATTTTGCAAAGGTATTCAAGAAGGTTCAGCTATCGATTCTTTTGTTTCCCCCGAGCCTTGGGATATGCCGGGCTACGAAGATAAGGTAATAATGGCGGCAGGAACCTTTATTTCGGGTTCTTCCTTGGAGCTTTCGGCCGATGGCCCATTAAGACCGCCTTATGTTGTTTGGATGCAAGGAGGAACTAATTTCTACGCTGCAAAAATAGGAATTATGAAAGCTGCGGAAAAGATTTTAAATTCTTAGAATCGGTACTATTTTTCTTTTCTTTCGGCATAAATATTTTTAATAAGATATTTTTTAAGGGAGATAGAATTATGAATAACGAAACAATTAACAAAGTACCAAAAATGCCGCATACACTGAGTCTTGACAACAGGAAAACACTCTCTTTAAATGGAATATCGGAAGTTGACAATTTTGATGATAAATCCATAACTGCGTGCACTGATATTGGCAAACTTAGTATAAGCGGTGAAAATTTAAATATAAAAAAATTAAATTTAGAAATCGGAGAACTGGAAGTAGAAGGCAAAGTTTCATCTTTAATATATAGTGACTGTAAATTAAGAAAAAGGAGAAAACTGTTTTTCAGATCTTTTTAAAAAATTTACAGACTAATCGAAAAGGTGAAATATGGATGGATGAAATTTATAAGACCCAATTTATGATTTTTTTGTTTTCTTGTTTACTGGGAGTTGCTCTAGGTTTGCTTTACGATATCTTTAGACTGATAAGAATGATAATCAATCTACGAAATATTTTTATGTTTATCCAGGATGTTATATATTTTTTGGTAAGTGCACTTATTACCTTTTTGTTTGTACTTGTATTTAATAAGGGAGAATCTCGCTTTTATATTTTGGCGGGAGAGGGAATTGGATGGATTATCTATCATCTTACTTTTGGAGAGATGATTTACAAATGCTCCGGAAAAATTGTTGTTGTTTTAAAATCGTGTATTAACAAAATTTATTCAAAAACCAAGGGTGTAATATCGAAAATTCATAAAATGTTATTTTTCAAAACAACAAAAAAATAATTATTTGCCAAAAACAAAAAAATAACTTGCATTTATATATTCATAAAGTGCATAATATAGACTGTAAACGTATCAGAAATTTTGTCAGAGGAAGTTTTAAATGAAATTGTCTGCAAGAAAAAGCAAAAAATTTGTAATAAAATTTGTTATACTGTTTGCTATCGGATGTTGTATTTACTTTTTTATCAATCAAAGAATAAAAA
>CAJLZR010000089.1 GCA_905211185.1 uncultured Oscillospiraceae bacterium
GAGAAGAAGTTACAGCAACCGAATATTTTGTAAATCCGGCTTCGATTGTGGTGGCTGCCAAAAACAAAGTTTGCGCCATAGTCGAACATGCTCCGAACTGACCTAAAAACGGCATTCCAAGAGAGCGCAGACCAAAAGCTGAAGACATACATTGATTTAAAAGGTCGCCTGCAAATATATAGTTTATTTCTTGTGATTTTAAATTGGCCTTTTCAAGTGCCAAGTTTACTGCCTCAGTTTGTAATCTGCTTTCTGATTTTTCCCATGTATCTTCGCCGAGTGTGGTATCTTCAAAAGTTTTATCAAATTGATTTCCAAGAGGCCCTTGGGCTTCTTTTTTTCCGCAAATGGAAGCAAAGCTGTAAATGGTTGGGTTGTTTTCCATTTCGACCGTGTTTTTTCCTATTCTTTTTCCCATAATATTTCTCCTTTAAAAATAAAAAAATACTAAAGCAAAGTCATTTTTACTTTAGTATTTGAATTATTGAGTTTTTTATTATTAATTTTAAAAATTATTTTTTATCTTTGAAGAAAAATATTATTGTTCTTTGTTTATATCGGCTTTTTGATCTTCCGATTCAGTTTGTTGGGGCAAATTTTCCTTGGATATATTATACATATCCAGAATTTTTCTTTTTACGATATTGCTTAAAATAAAATTGCGATTTTCCTTGTTTGTTTTTTCCGAATCCAAAAAGATCACCCGCTATCTAATGAAATAACTTAAATTAACCCCATGATAAATTCTAACATATAAATAAGGGGGTTACAATTCAAATTATACGCAGGAAAACACGCAGAGTTTTAGCAAAATGATACTAAAAAAGCCATTAGATTTATGAATTGATAATTTTATATTAATAATTTTAGTAAAATTTAACATATGCCATTATTTATTAAGAGAACAATAAATTTCTACTGCGCAGGTAGTTGTTGCACCAACCATTGGATTATTACCCATACCGATAAAGCCCATCATGTTAACGTGAGCCGGTACGGAAGATGAGCCCGCAAATTGCGCATCGCTATGCATTCTGCCCATAGAATCCGTAAGGCCGTAAGAAGCAGGTCCCGCTGCCATATTATCAGGGTGAAGTGTCCTGCCGGTACCGCCGCCGGAGGCAACCGAAAAATACTCTTTGTTATTTTCATGTGCCCACTTTTTGTACGTGCCTGCAACAATGTGCTGAAATCTTGTAGGGTTTGTTGAGTTTCCGGTTATTGAGATATCCACTTGTTCGTGTTTTAATATCTCTAACCCCTCCAAAGCCTCGTTTGCTCCATAGCACTTTATTAAAGAACGCTCACCTTTTGAAAATGCCGTTTCCGATATAATGTTTAACGTGTGGGTAGAAAAATCAAAATCGGTTTTAACGTATGTAAAGCCGTTAATTCGCGATATTATATAAGCAGCATCCTTGCCAAGCCCGTTTAGTATAACACGCAGTGGCGTTTTTCTTGCTTTGTTTGCGGATTTTACGATTCCGATTGCGCCCTCAGCTGCGGCAAATGATTCATGTCCTGCTATAAAGGCAAAGCATTTTGTTTCCTCTTTTAATAGTTTAGCT
Organism: uncultured Oscillospiraceae bacterium; assembly: GCA_905211185.1. Next base: position 1,569 of record CAJLZR010000089.1, read on the forward strand.
GCTAAATTTCCGTGCCCGATTCCAACTTTTCTTGTATTTGCAACAGATCCCGGAATACAAAACGCTTGCAGCCCTTCTCCTATAAATTTTGCAGCTTCTGAGGCGGATTTTATATTTGCTTTAATTGCTATAGCAGAGCCGAGCGTATACGCCCAAACTGCATTTTCAAATGCAATTGGCTGTATTGATTTTATTGTTTTTTCGGGGAAAACATTTTTGCTTGCGCATATTTTTTTGGCTTCTTGAAGATCCGATATATTATATTTTTTTAAGCAAGCTCGTATAGGTTCTTTTCTTTGCTCAAGACCTTCGAAATTAAAATCGTTATTCATTTTATAAAATTTCCTTTCCCGTATTTTGTAGCAAAGTCATGATGATTTTATTCTTGGCGGGGGTCTATGTATTTTTCTGCTTCTTCGAATCTACCATATGTTCCGATGCTCGATTCAAATGCTTCCTGCGTACTCATGCCGTTTTTTATTTTTTCCAGCATAACGCCCGGGTTTATAAACCGGTAACCTATGATTTCGCTATTTTTATCAAGCGCCAATTTTAAAATATACCCTTCAACAGTTTGAAGATATCTTACTCCCTTTTCCTTGCTTGAAAAAATGGTTCCGATTTGTGAATATTTTCCTTTACCTAAATCTTCAAGACTTGCGCCGATTGGGAGCCCGTTTTTGGAAAATGCGGTTTGGCTTCTTCCGTAAACAAGCTGCAAGAATATCTGCTTCATGGCATCATTTATGGCGTCGCAAACCAAATCTGTATTAAGGCATTCAAGCAAAGTTTTTCCGGGTAAAATTTCTCCTGCCATTGCGGCGGAATGGGTCATGCCGGAGCAGCCCATTGTTTCAACCAGAGCTTCTTCTACCTTACCGTTTTTTACGTTTAATGTGAGCTTGCAAGCGCCCTGCTGAGGTGCACATGTTCCCACTCCGTGAGAAAGTCCGCAAATATCTTTTATTTCAAGCGATTTTATCCAGCAGCCTTCTTCCGGTATTGGGGAGGGTCCGTGGTGTGGGCAATGACCAACTTTACACATGTTTTTAATTTCTGATGAACATTCCATACTTATGCGCTCCTTATTGCTTTTTTGATGTTATATTTTCTATGATTTTATATATTTTTTCGTTTGCATCGGTGATAGCAATTTTTTTAAGATTTTGCGAGTACTCTTTAGAAACTTTTTCTTCCAAAATGTGATTAATTTCTTGCCAAAGTTTTTCGGCGGTTAAATCTTTTTCCTCAATAATTGCTGCAGCGTTTGCGCTTACTAATGCCATAGCGTTATGAAATTGATGATTTTCGGCAACGTTTGGTGAGGGAATGAGTATTGCGGGTTTGGCAGAAGCTTGCAGCTCGCTAAGGGTTGTGGCTCCGGAGCGGCAAATGACTAAATCTGCGGCAGACATGCATTCGGGCATATTGTTTATATATTCGTTTATGATATATTTTCTATTGTTTTTGATGTCTATTCCTGCGTTTTTCAATTTTTCTTCAAAGTCATGGCCTTTTTTGCCAAATCCATGAATATATGTAAAGTCAGAGTCATCTTTGTGGTCTATGATAACCTTTGCCATAACATCATTTATAGCTTTTGCGCCAAGACTTCCCCCAAAAGACAGTATAACTTTGCTTTCTTTTTCTAATCCCAATTTTTCTCGGGCAACAGCTTTGGGTAATGCTTTTATTGCCTTTCTTACAGGCGTTCCCGTGATTTCATAGGATATATTCTTAGGCAGATGTTTTACCGCTTCTTGGTTTATCAAAAGTACTTTGGTTGCTTTCTTTGCGAGTAATTTGGTTGTTATACCGGGATATGAATTTGAATCGTGGATTAAAAACGGTATTTTCATTTTTGCGGATTCTCTTAAAAATGTTCCGCATACATAGCCGCCTGTTCCAACGCAAATATCGGGTTTCCATTCTTTTAGAATTTTTTTTGATTCAAAGGTTGAAATTATTATATTTTTAAAAGTTATAAGGTTTTT
>CAJLZR010000090.1 GCA_905211185.1 uncultured Oscillospiraceae bacterium
TTCTGAACTCCGCTATCGATGAATAATATACCTTTGGCGGGTATATAATTGGAGGAACAGTAGTAACACAAACTTAGTTTTTCCCTTACGTTTAAAAACAATTTTGATTGCGGAGTGCCTCCCAAAAGTGCATTCATAACTTTGGCGGCTTCCACTTCTTTATCAGGTTTTGCGATTTCGGTTCTAAAACCCATTACAAGCTTACATTGAACAACGTCCATATGTTCTGAAACTTCTTTTATGACTTTTACTTCTTTTATAACCGTATCTTGCGGTATTATGGATTCTTCTCTTTCGAGTAAATCAAAATTCTTTTTAAATTCGTTAAACACTAATTTATGGTTGCATGAACCTATTACCATTATTTCTATATGGGAAGATTTAAGTAAATTTTTCCATTCCTCAAATACCGTTTTTGCATCTAATTTTCTAGCGTCTTCGATTGTTCCTATCGGACTTATTCCAAATTTTTCGTCTTTGCACATTACCTCCGTGCATTTTCTGTTTACATATATTCTTTTATTATTGAGTTCTGATTCTATATCTTCGATTAATTGCCTTTTTTCTTGAGAAAAATCTTTTGAATCAAAAGCATTATCCGAAGCGTTAGGGCTAAATATCATTTCATTTAGGAGTTTTGTTATTTCCAATATGTTATCTGAAGAATCCGGAATATAATTATTTCCAACGCTTTGAATAGCAATTGTTAAAAGCTGCTTATCGCCCAGCTTTGAAACTTTAGAGATTGCGCAGGCCCCGTAAAGCTCTTCAAGTTTTGTGTTTATTTCGAGTAAAGAGGGGTACTTTTTGCATGAATGAGCCAGTAAGTTTGGAATTATGGCATTTTTAGATACGGTTTCTCTATCCATTGGGGTAATCATAGAAAATGATAATAGTGCAGTTTTAAATTTTTGCTCCGGTATATAATTTAAGTTTACACCACTACATATTTGCTCTGTTATAATGTTTGGCATTTAGATTCATCTCCTGTTGTTTGTTTTTGGTTTGTTTGAGCCTCGATTTTTGCGACGTTTTTTAGGTTTTAAAGTTTTAAATATTCCAAATACGGAGATTATGATGAGCAGTATTCCACCGTACAAAAGAGCGGAGCCATCGTAAAAAAAGTCTTTTATGCTATTTTTTTTATCCTTTATAAATTCAAAAACATCAGAATCTTCCGCTGCATTTTCTGAACCGTTTTTTTCATTTGAAGACGATAGCAAGCTCATCTTAGAAAATTCGTTTTCATCTTTAAAAGCTGATATTTTAAAAATGGGCGCAAAAGAAAAAAGTGCTATTAGCAGGAATAAAAAAATATTTTTTAATTTGTGTTTCAATTTTATAACCTCCGAAAATAAATGTTTGCTTCTCGATACTAAATAATACACAATTATTTGGTGTATTTCAATTTTTTGTTTGATTTTTGGCGTCCGGTTAAAAATATTTTTGAAATTTATTTGATATAATATTATAATTAGTCTTTGTGTTTATAATGAAACTTTTGGAGGATTGCTGTTTTGAATTACGATAAATTGATACTATCGGCAATGGAAGCCAGAAAAAAAGCTTACGTGCCGTATTCAAAGTTTAAAGTGGGCGCCGCACTGCTTACGGATACAGGTAAAATATATGAGGGCTGTAATATCGAATGCGCCGCATACTCTGTTTGTAATTGTGCAGAGCGCACCGCACTTTTTAGAGCTGTTTACGAAGGCCACAGAAAATTTTCCGCAATAGCTGTGGTGGGGGGAGCAGAAAATGAAGAAAATGAGCTATCGTCTTATTGCCCACCATGCGGGATGTGTAGGCAAGCTTTGAGGGAATTTTGTAATCCGGATAAGATGAAAATTATTCTTGCAAAAAGCGTAGGTGATTTTAAAGTTTATACATTATCTGAAATGTTGCCTGAAAGCTTTGGACCCGATAACCTTGGAAAGTAGATAAAATTTTATCATATTTGATTTGGAGGAATAAATTTGAATTTTAAGCAAAAATGTAATGATATACGTAAAAATATATTAACGGAAATAGGAACTTTAGGCGTTGGGCATATAGGAGGCTCACTTTCGATAGTGGAGCTTTTGGTTATGCTTTATTATAAACATATGAATATAGACCCTCAAAACCCTAAAAAAGAAGGTAGGGATAGGCTTATAGTTTCCAAAGGTCATAGCGGACCTGCGGTTTATGCCGTGCTTGCAGATAAAGGATACTTTCCAAAAGATTGGCTTCTTACGCTTAATAAATCCGGTACAAATTTGCCGAGCCATTGTGATATGAATAGAACTCCCGGTGTTGATATGACAACCGGTTCGCTTGGGCAAGGCTTTTCTTGTGCGGTTGGCATTGCAAAAGCTTCAAAACTATGTGGAGATGGAGCAACAATTTACACAATAATAGGCGATGGCGAATCTCAGGAAGGGCAAATTTGGGAGGCGGCAATGTTTGCGGCACATCAGAAGCTTGATAATTTAGTTGCGTTTACAGATTATAATAAACTTCAGCTTGACGGAACCATAGAGGAAGTATGTTCACTTGAGCCTCTTGCTGATAAGTGGCGTGCTTTTGGGTGGGAAGTTATATCCGTAGAAAACGGAAACGACTGCACCGAAATAGATGAGGCCATATCAAAGGCAAAAAAATCAACAAAACCTACCATGATTATTCTAAATACCGTAAAGGGTTTTGGTATAAGCTTTGCTGAAAAAGCCGGCACTTCCAACCACAGTATGCCCGTATCAAAAGAAATGTTTGAAGAAGGTATGAAAGAACTAAGCGCCAATGATTTGGGAGGAAATAACTAATGGAGATGCGACAAGTACTTGCTTTGGAACTAGAAAAAGCAATGAAAGAAAATGAAAAAATAGTTGTTATAAATGCGGATTTGGCAAAACCCAATGGACTTGGAAATCTTTGCAAAATATATCCGGAGCGAATGCTCAATGTTGGCGTTGCGGAGCAAAATATGGCTTCCGTTGCTGCCGGTATGAGTAGTTATGGCTTTTTGCCGTTTATTTGCACTTTTACGCCTTTTGCAACTCGTAGAATATGCGATCAAATAGCAATTTCAATATGCTATGCAAAGCAAAATGTTAAAATTATAGGTTCGGATCCCGGCATTAGCGCAGAATATAACGGCGGAACACATATGAGCTTTGAAGATATAGGGGTGCTTCGCAGTATACCGAATATGGTTATTTTTGAGCCTGCCGATAACGTAGAGTTTCAAAATTTATTTCCGCAAATTTTGGATTATAAAGGCCCTGTTTATATCAGAATGTTTCGCAAGAGTACCCCGGATATTTTTAGTGCTGACGATAAGTTCAACCTTTTTAAAGCAAAAATGATAAAAGAAGGAACGGATGTAAGTATTTTCTGTTCCGGTATTATGGTGGACGAAACTTTGCAGGCAAATAAATTGCTTGAAGAAGATGGCATAAATGCCGAGATTATTAATATTCATACCATTAAGCCCATAGATGAAGAAGCTATAATTTCGTCGGTCAAGAAAACCGGTGCTGCCGTAACG
>CAJLZR010000091.1 GCA_905211185.1 uncultured Oscillospiraceae bacterium
TATCAAAGAACTATCTCGAACAAAAAGATATTAAAAATTTGATGATGTTTTTGAGTAGTGCCGGAATTTCTACTTCGCTCGGTCAAAAAATTTTTAAAGTTTACGGAAAAGAAAGCATAGAAAAAATAAAAGAAAATCCATATAGACTTATGGACGAAGTTTATGGAGTAGGATTTAAAACGGCCGATTCTATAGCTCAGAAACTTGGGATAGACAATGAATCTTTCACAAGATGCCGAGCGGGAATCTTTTATACATTCGAATATCTTGCAAACTCCGAAGGGCACTGCTATGTTCCGCTCGATGAAATGGTACTGAAATGTTCAAAAATGCTGGATATTGAAGATTCTAAAATTGTTATGACTTATGATTCTTTGGTTAAGAATAACGAGCTTATCGTTGAAGATAAAAATAAAGTCTATCTTCCGGCATTTTTCCGTGCCGAAATAGGACTTGCAAAAAAGATAAAAGATATTGTTTGCTATCCTAATTTTGAAAAAATATCCGATGAAAAGCTTGAAACCGAAATAATAAAAGCCGAAACACAAAATAAAATCAAATACGATGATTATCAAAAAGAAGCGATAAAAACTGTGTTTAATTCGAATTTTTCGGTTATCACAGGTGGTCCAGGAGTAGGTAAAACTACCATAACCAAAGGGATTATAGAAATTTTTAAAAATCTCGGCAAAAAAGTGGTCTTAGCTGCACCGACGGGCAGAGCCGCAAAAAGAATGAGTGAAGCCGCCAAAATGGAAGCCAAAACAATTCACAGACTTTTAGAAGTTAAAAGAGAAGGAGGATTCGCAAGAAATAACGAAAATCCGCTATCGGCAGACGTTTTGATGGTAGACGAATCCTCAATGATAGATTTAATACTTATGCACAATCTTCTAAAAGCAATTAACCAAAAAACTACTGTTGTTTTGATAGGAGACGTAAATCAGCTTCCATCGGTAGGCCCAGGAAACGTTTTGAAAGATATAATAAGTTCAGGAGCAGTGCCTGTTGTAAGACTTCAAAAAATTTATCGTCAAGCGGAAAAGAGTAATATAATTTTAAATTCTCACAGAATTAATAATGGTGAAATGCCTGAACTTAAAGCACATAAAAATTCAGATTTTTTCTTTATTGAAGAAAATGATGATGAAAAATGTGCTGATCTGATAGTGGATCTCTACTCAAAAAGACTCCCAAAGTATTACAAAGTGGACTCTATTTCCGATATAGAAGTTTTAACTCCCATGAAAAAAGGTGTTTTGGGAGCAGATAATCTAAACAAAATCTTGCAAGAAAAATCAAACAGTAGCAAAGCTTCTATAAAGCGAGGTGGAAGCACATACAAGTTGGCCGATAAAGTAATGCAGATAAAAAATAATTATGATAAAGACATATTTAACGGCGACATAGGTACGATTTGTAGCATTGACGAAGAAAAGGAGATACTTGAAATTAACTTTGATTCACGAATTTTGAAATATGAACTCGGTGAACTTGAAGAAATATCTCTTGCGTACGCTTGCACAATCCACAAGTCTCAAGGTTCGGAATATCCGATTATCATTATTCCAATGACTACATCGCATTTCATCATGCTAAAAAGAAATTTGCTCTATACGGGTGTTACGAGAGCTCAGAAAATTTGCGTGTTGGTTGGAGACAAATACGCTATCTCTAAAGCTATCGAAAATAATGAGTCTGAAAAAAGATATACTTTACTCCAGCGGAGATTAGATTTTTAATTTTTTACTGATATCGGAGCAAAAATATTAGTTTTAAAAAATGCACATAGGTATAGTTTTTTATATACTTATGTGTCTTTTTAAAAACTCTCAATTTTTTAAAATCATCCATTACTTAGCTTCTATTTGTAGAATAGTTGTAAAACCATTTAACTTTTAGAATAATACTTTTTCCTCCAGTCAAAATATTGACCGGAGGATTCTTTATTTTCTTTATATTTAGTTTCAAGCTCTGTGAATTTCATTCGATCACCGCAAAAATTAAGTAGAACAGTACCAGTACTACCTCTACGATTAAGAGCAACGTCAAGACCAATAGTTTTAGAGCCTTCATTCTTTGATACGCACCACATAAGCATAAGTTTATTGCAATTTTGCTCTACTTCTCCCGAATCCCTTATTTCAGACGGCGAAGGTTTTTGATTTTCTCCCGAAGTACGATTAAGCTGTGAAAGACACAAAATAGGGACATTTAAATCCGTAGCCAGCCCTTTGAGATCACGACTTATTTTTCCAATTTCTTGATTTCTGTTTTCACATTTTCCGCTGCCGGAGTGCATAAGCTGAAGATAATCAACTACAATTAAACCTAAATTTTTTAACATTTTGCAGCTCATCCGAATGTCGTTAACCGAAACACCTGAGCTGTCATTAATTATTAATTCTCTGCTTTTCAAGATTTCTAATGTTTTTTCAAGTAGCTTGATCTCATCTTGGTTAAGGTCCTTGTTAATAAGTTTAGTCATTGAAACACCCGAATTTTTCGAAAGTATCCTCTCGCAAAGCTCACAAGAGAGCATCTCTTGGCTGAAAAACACCACTTTTTTACCCGATTTCGCTACATTTTCAGCGACAGACAAAGCAAAAGCAGTTTTACCTACTTTTGGGCGAGCGGCCAACACGATTAAATTGCCTCCCGACATTCCTTGAAGTATGCTATCAATTTTTTTAAATCCCGTTTCCGCTCGATTTTCAACACTTGAGGTTTTACCTGTATAGAAGTCAAAGAGCGCTTGTGCTGATTTTTCTAAGCTTTTCATTTTCTTTGCTTGTATAGGCATAATAACAGACGATATATCCTCAAGCAAATTTTCAGATTTTTCTAAAATATTTTCGCTCGTCAAATCAGGGATAATGCTCATTATTTGGTCTTTGATTTTTCTTGACATTGCCGATTTATGCACGATTTCAGCATAATATGAACCATTGCTAACACTCGGAGTAGAGTCGGCACAAAAGAGGAGGAGCTTTTTAATTTCATTTCTTCGCTCATTTGGAAATTCATTTAAAACTGTTAGAAAATCAATCGGTTTACCATTTCCCGATAAATCCAAGATAACTCCGTAAACCTCTTTTAAATCTTCGTGGTAAAAATCATTTATAACCAACTTCTCTGAAATGTTCGGTAGTGTTTTTTCGTCAATTAAAATTGCTCCGATAACGGAAGTTTCGGCCCTTCGTGTTAGCTCATCTTCTTGATTCACGTTATATTATCTCCTTTCCTAAAAAATTAAGGAATCCAACGGATGATTGGATTACCGCTGAATCCCTTTTGCCATATAAACCACGCATAGCATACGGCAGAATTTGTTGGATATTTTTCAAAATCAGCATTTTTGGCACAGTTTTGTCTGCTTGAGTTTACATAAAGATATTTTGGAGGGTTATTTTTAAAAAACTTATAGCGTTCTTTACCTTCTAAAAACTGAATTTTTAAAAGCATAACTACATATCCGCTCGGCAAAACATTTTCAAGTGCCTTTCTGACAAA
>CAJLZR010000092.1 GCA_905211185.1 uncultured Oscillospiraceae bacterium
AAATTCCCGACCGTAAAAATATTCAAGAAATAAAAAACATCACAGAAAAAGACTATCGCCCACAAGGTTGCACGGCTCTTCTTGATGCTGTGGGAAACACGATAACAGAGCTATCAAACAACAAAGATATAGATGGCCATAAAGTTGTATTAGTAGTTATTACAGATGGTCTTGAAAATTCCAGCAAAGAATTCGACGTAAATAAAATTAAAAAACTGGTCGAAGAAAAGAAAAAAGAAAATTGGAATTTTATTTTCTTGGGCGCTAATATAGATTCTTTTTCAGAAAGTGGAAAATTAGGTATGGATAAGCATTGCACCAGAAATTTTGTTGCATCCGCAGATGGAGTTAAAGAAGCTTTTGGACGTGTTTCTACTGCAATAAATCAAGTACGCACCGGCAAAAAAATTGATTTGGACGAAAATTTAGAACCAAAGGACGATAATCAACAATCAGCAAATAATAACAATGTGCAAGGCATAAATAATAGATAACAAATAACACTAGTAGCAATATAGTTTTTAAGTAAACTATATTGCTACTGTTGGTATTTATAAAAACATTTTTTAGATATAAATCAGCAAAATAGAAGCATGTATTTATTCCTTAAATATATCAGAAGCGCTATTTTTAAGTAAAAACTCCTTATCGTTTCCGGATACATCATGCTTAATCTTACCACTATCCAAAATAATTAATCTATTACCTAATTTCATAGCATGGTTAAGATTATGAGTTATCATTAAGGTAGTTATTGAATTATCAGAAGTGATTTTTTGTGTCAGGTTTAAAACTTTTTCACTTGATTTTGGATCAAGCGCCGCAGTGTGCTCATCTAAAAGTAGAATTTTTGGTTTTACAAGAGTTGCCATTAAAAGCGTAATAGCTTGCCTTTGACCTCCCGAAAGAGTTCCCATTTTGGCATCAAGCCTATTTTCAAGTCCCAGATTTAGTTTTTCAAGTTCATGTTTTAAGTTTTCTCTGTTTATTTTATTAATTCCAAAATGGAGTGTTCTTTTTTTGTTTCGAAGCATCGCAAGAGATAAATTTTCTTCAACCGTCAAGTTAGGACAAGAGCCTTTGAGGGGATCTTGGAAAACCCTACCGATAAATTTAGCTCTTTTATGTTCAGGCAAGTTTGTAACATTTTTTCCGTCTATGAAAATTTTTCCCAAATCGGGTAAGATGCTGCCTGATATTAAGTTCATAAGAGTTGATTTTCCTGCGCCGTTACCGCCGACTATTATTACAAATTCTCCTTTTTTTATGTATAAATTCAAGTTTTCAAATATAACTTTTTCATCAGCAGAACCGAAACTGAATTTTTTAGAAATATTTTGAAGTTTAAGCATTTTTCTTTGCCTCCTTAATTTTTTTAGTATTTGGTAACCCCAGCAAAATAGCGGTTACGAAAGCTGTAAATAATTTCAAATCGCTCGGATTCATTCCAAAATTTAGCACGATGAAAACTATTATCCTATAACAAACAGAACCCAGAGCCGCACATATCAATGCACTTAAAATCTTGTTTTTCATTTTAAAAAACGTCATGAAACTTTCTCCGATAACGATTGATGCAAGCGCTATTGCAATTGTACCTGTTCCCATGTTAACGTCCGAATACCCTTGACTTTGTGCAATCAATCCTCCAGCTAAACCACAGAGCGAACTGCTTATCATTAATGCGATTATTTTTTTAAAATTGGTATTTCCGCCTTGAGCACGCATCATCTGTTCGTTATCTCCTGTTGCGCGAATCCCAAGACCGATTTGAGTTTTAAAAAATAAAGTTAGTATTAAAATTACAATTACGCATATGGCGAAACCTATGATAAAAGATGAAAATATAGGATTTTCTTTTAAAATCGGCAATGTTTTCTCAATATCCGAAAAAATTGTGTTTTTGCCGAGTAGCGAAAGATTTGCTTTACCCATAATTCTTATATTAATCGAGTATAAAGCTATCATCGTTAAGATGCCCGATAAAATCGGTTTGATTTTTAGTCTTGTGTGAAGCAGTCCCGTTAACAACCCCGCCAAGGAAGATATTAATCCTGCAATTATCAAACTCAAAAGTGGGTTTACACCATTTGTTATAAGTAATGCACAGATGCTTCCACCAAGAGTTAAACTTCCTTCCGCGGTCATATCCGCAAAGTTTAGTATTTTAAATGTTATAAACACACCAAGTGCGAGTACGGACCAAATCAGTCCTTGCGAAAATGTTGATATTAATATTTGCATTTTAAATCACTCTCCTGTAATTTCTGCGATTTTCATTAAATCGTCAGGTATTTTGATATTTAATTTTTCTAATAGTTTTTTGTTTAAAAACAATTTGCTATTGTCTAAATATTCAATGGGCATATTTTGAGGTACATTCTTTTTTTCGAGTATGGTATCTGCCTGTTTTGCTGTCAGTTTTCCGAGTTCATAATAGTCAATTCCATAGCAAGCAGCCGCTCCTTTATTTATAAGGTTTTCGCTACATACCACAAATTTATTGTTTTTGAGTGCTATGTCGGAAATAAGCGTCATTGAGGAAGATGTTATCTTATCGATAGGAACATAAATTACATCCACTTGTGAGATTAGATTTTCCGTTACGGGCTCTACTTCGCTCATTTGCGAAACTGTTGCCATAATTGGTTCTAATCCTAAATTTTTTATTTCTTTTTCTGCGAGTTTTGCTTGATACATTGGGCTTGTATCTAAGCTTGAATATAAAACGCCTACTTTTTTGGTATCGGGTTTTAACTCTGTGATAAGTTTTATAGTTTCTTTTACGGGCGATAAATCCGATGTACCCGTAACATTTGTATTTGGTGTATCGTTACTTTCAACCAATCCCGCTTCTTCGGGGTTTGTTATTCCGGTTACCAAAATCGGTATATTTTTGGTAGCGTTTGCTACCGCTTGTGCAGAGGGGGTCGAGATAGCCAATATCAAATCGCAATTTTGATTTACAAACTTACTTGCTATAGATTCGCAGTTTGAAAAATCTCCGCCGGCATTTTGAAAATCAAACTTTACATTTTTGCCTTCTTCGTAGCTTAAATTTTTAAGCTCATCTATAAAACCTTGCCTTGCTTTGTCAAGAGCTTCATGCTCAACAATTTGCGTAATTCCTATATTAAAAAATTTACTTTGTTTGTTTTCAAAGAAACTAAAAAGCATTAAAATTCCTGCAACGCTCGCCATAACCACCGAGTATTTATTAAAAAATTTCATATTATTCCTCCTTGAATATCAATTTATAATGCTTAAATTCAATTTTGCTAAGACTTCTTCGTTTATTGCGAGTTTTGAATTTTTTATATATTCAATAGGCATATTTTCAGGTATTTCTTTCCCCGTTAAAATCTTTTTGGCTTGACCCCCTGTAATTTTTCCGAGCT
>CAJLZR010000093.1 GCA_905211185.1 uncultured Oscillospiraceae bacterium
GTCAACGGCGGAACCGAGAATGCGAGAATCGTCTATAAGAGTGAGAAGCCGCTCGGCGCAAAGATCACCGGTGCGGAAACGATGAATGACTGGGAGCATTACAAAGATAATATGTATTCAACGCAGATTGACGATGAAGTTTATTGCGTAAAACCAATGAACTGTCCGGGCGGAGTTATGGTATATAAAAATAAACCCCACAGCTATCGTGAACTACCCATGAGGGTAGGAGAACTCGGCTTGGTTCACAGGCATGAATTAAAAGGGGCTCTACATGGGCTTTTCCGCGTTCGCTGTTTTACGCAAGATGATGCACATATTTTTATGCGCCGCGAACAAATTACCGATGAAATTTTAGGTGTCGTGCATTTAATAGATGAAGTATACTCAAAATTCGGGTTTGAATACTTTATAGAGCTTTCCACAAGGCCGGAAGACAGCATGGGAAGCGATGAAGATTGGGAAGATGCAACAAACGGTCTTAAGCACGCTTTGGAAAAATTAAACGTTCCTTATACAATCAATGAGGGTGACGGGGCTTTTTACGGACCTAAAATAGACTTCCATTTAAGAGATTCTATCGGAAGAACGTGGCAATGCGGTACAGTGCAGCTTGATTTTCAAATGCCGCTTAATTTCGATTTGGAATATATAGATAGCGAAGGCAAAAAGCAGCGTCCTATAATGGTTCATAGAGTATGCTTTGGCTCAATTGAACGTTTTATAGGTATTTTAACCGAACATTTTGCAGGTAAATTCCCTGTTTGGTTAGCGCCACTCCAAGTTAAAATTCTAACATTACCCGGAACCAATCTTAAGTTTGCCGGTGAATTACATGAAAGATTAATAAGCGAAGGAATAAGATGCAAGCTTGATGACAGAAACGAAAAAATAGGTTATAAAGTAAGAGAGGCAAGGCAGATAGACCGTGTTCCGTACATGCTTATTATCGGTAAAAACGAAATTGAAACAAAAACACTTTCCGTAAGAGATAGAGATACCGATAAAACAACTCCTATGGAAGTCCAAGAGTTTATAGATATTGTGAAAAAACAAATTAATGAACGCTCGTAATATAGTAAGTAAAACACATGCCAAAATAATATTTGGTGTGTGTTTTTAAGTTATAGGAGCAATTTAATATATGAGAGCCAATACTTTTTGATTTATGATATAATTTAACTATCATATTTTTCTTTTATAAGGGAGAAGTTATATTTGGAAAATCTTTGTGATATTCATGTTGTAAAAGATATCTTAAAAAAATATGGATTTAAAAACAAAAAAGTAAATTCAATTTTCAATAAAAGAAAAGGGAAAAGAAATTTTAATCTCTTTTTAGAGGATTATACAATTAATCCATATATGGGATGTTCATTTGACTGTGTATACTGTTATATAAACGGAAGTAAATATGCAAAGAAAACCAACAGCTATTATGTAAAATCTAATGCATGTGATCTGGTTTATAACAAATTAAAAAAATTAGCCAGAAATCACGAAAGAGCATTTTTAAATTTCGGTTCGGCATCTGATCCATATATGGAAATAGAAAAGGAATTGGAATTAACACGTGAGATTTTAAAAATATTTCTAAGATTCAAATATCCCGTACACATTATAACAAAATCTGACTTAATTTTAAGGGACACTGACATTCTAAAAAAGATAAATGATGCAGCTATACTGCCTGATGATTTGAAAGGTTTAAAATCAAAAGTTTGTGTAACATTTTCATTTTCAACAGTTGATGATGATTTAGCTAGTTTGGTTGAGCCAAATGCACCTTTGCCTTCACAAAGACTAAAAGCAATGAATACATTAGCTAAGGAAGGTTTTCATGTAGGAGTTGCATTGATGCCAATATTGCCTTATATTAATGATGATTTGGAAAGTCTTGAAAATTTTATTAAAGTATTTAGGAAAAATAATGCTGCCTATTTAATTCCAGGTGCACTTTCACTTTTTGGAAGCAGTGAAATTTCATCTAGAATAAAGTATTATAATTTTGTTAAAAGTAATTTTCCGGAAATACTGGATGATGTAAAAACCTTATTTTATAATAGGGAATATCCTTCAAATAAGTATCAGAATAATTTATATAGAAAAGTAGTAAGAATTTGTAAAAAACAGGGCATCAAAACAGCAATGATTTAAAAAAAATAAAAAAAGAAAAAATTAGGAGTTTAGAAACTTGCGATTACTTCTCCTAATAATTTGATGGATTCTTCTACGTCTTTTCCGATTGGAGAACCAGCTACGTATTGGGTTACACCCATTTCAGCTAATCCTTCTACTTTAGGGATGAATTCATCAGGAGTACCTGCTACGGAGAATGCATGGAGTAAGTCATCATCGATTAATCCGATAGCTCCACCGAAGTCACCTTTACCTAAGCAAGCACCGATTTTTTCGTTGATACCTTCAGGTAATCCGTGTCTTTCGATAACCATAGGAGGTGAACCAGCTGCAATGAAAGCAACAACAATTTTTGCTGCAGCTTTAGCTTTTTCAGAATCAGTTCCGATAGAGGTTGCAGTGTATGCACCTACATCAAAGTCAGCTACGTTTTTACCAGCATTCTCAATTCCTTTTTTAATAAGAGGTAATGCTGCTTCGTAATCTTTAGGGTTGGATGCGTTAATTAAAACACCGTCTGCAATTTCTCCAGCGGTTTCTAACATTTTAGGTCCTTGAGCACCCATGTAAATTGGAAGGTGTTCTTGAACAGCTTTTACTCCACCTAATGCTGCACCGGTTTCAGTTTTTTCACCAGCGAGTAAAGTGTTAATGTCAGCAATAGCAGCTTTTATTGTGGATACAGGTTTTTCCCATGGGATTCCTAAAGCATCAAAAGTTGCTTTGTCTCCTGGACCAATACCAAAAGTAGCTCTTCCGTCGGAGAGTTCATCGATAGTAGCAATTGCGGAAGCAGAGATAGCAGGGCTTCTTACATATGGGTTGGTTACACCAGGACCCATTTTAATGGTTTCTGTTTCTTTAGCGATTAAAGCTAAGGTTTCGTATACATTTTTGTTGTTGTAGTGGTCTGTAATCCATGCATATTCAAAACCAACTTCTTCAGCTAATTTTACACGTTCTACTATTTTATTTAAGTCTTCATTTGGTACGAATTCTATACCGAACTTCATTTTATCACCATGTTAAAATTTATTAAAGAATATATAAAGCACTTATTATTTGAGTTAGATAGAAAGTTTTAAATATTATTCATGTTCGGACACCTGAAATTTTATGCCAAATAAGGCTGTATTATTTTTTTTATTTTTTTTATTACTTGAATTTGATGTTTATTATATTATTGTTATATTGTGATCCTTTTCTAAAATTTAATTTTTTTTAGGTTAAATTTATTATATTTTGGTTTATG
>CAJLZR010000094.1 GCA_905211185.1 uncultured Oscillospiraceae bacterium
TGAAAGTAGGAGATATCATAATGACAAGCAAGGCACAATATCGCATAACAGCTACAGGAACGTTTAAAACGGCAGAATACCAGAAAACACTATCTAAAACACAGAAAAATGTCAAGATTCCTGCAGCCGTAACCATAAACGGAGAAGATTTTTATATTTCCTATTCCCCACTTAGTACGGTCAAATGGTGCTTAGGCGCTGCGTCCAAAGCGAGCGAGGTTTTAAAGCCCTCACAAGAAACAATCGCATTTATAGAAAAAAGCACAGAAGAAACAAATCAATCTATAAAAGGTCAATTAATAAAAACATTTTTAACGTTCTTACTAATTTTTATAATTTGTTCGGTAGTTGTATATGTTTTAGGCATACGGCTTTCAAAAGAAATATTAAAGCCAATAAAAAAACTAAGAGACCAAGCACATTCCATCGGAAATGGAGATTTCTCACACCTTGTGGATGTAGATTCAAATGATGAGCTCGGAGATCTTTCAAAATCGTTTAATAAAATGGTGGAAAACTTAAAAATATATATGGATAACCTTGAAAAAACCACCAGAGAAAAAGAAAAAATTCACAGCGAACTTATGGTTGCAAAAAAAATACAGCACAGCATGATCCCATCAATTTTCCCCGCATTTCCTAACAGAACCGACTTTGACATATACGCAACAATGGATCCCGCAAAAGAAATCGGCGGCGATTTTTACGACTTTTTCTTTACCGACAAAGAACACCTTGCGCTGGTGATCTCAGATGTTTCGGGAAAAGGTGTTTCGGCTGCGCTGTTTATGGTTATTGCGAAAATACTACTCAAAAATGCGCTTCAGTCGGGATTTTCTCCTGAAAAAGCACTTGAAAAAGTTAACAATCAACTTTGCGAAAATAACGAAGCAGATATGTTTGTTACATCATTTGTCGGAGTTATAAATATAAAAACCGGTAAATTTTCTTACTCAAATGCCGGCCACAATCCTCCGCTTATTTATGATAAACTCAAAGATAAGTACGATTTTATAGATCAACCAAAAGGGTTTGTTTTAGGCGGCATGCCAAATCAAAAATATACCGGTAAAGAAATGTACATTCGCCCCAAAGATACAATTTTCTTGTACACTGACGGAGTAACCGAATCAATGGACACAAACGGAAAATTATTCGGAGAAAAACAACTAAAAGATATTTTAAACTGCAAAAATGCAAAAAAACTCAGCATAAAAGAAATGATAGAAAGCTTAAAAAATGAAATATCTAAATTTTCAGAAGGCACAGAACAAGCCGATGATATAACAATGCTCGCATTTAAAGATTTTACGATACCGGAAGAATAATAAAACAATTAAGTAAAACGCAAATCCAAGGCTATCGTGATAAAGCACAAATATACTATTGTTTATATTTAACACTGCAGAATGGAGGGGTATCAATTGAAAAAATTAGCCAAACTTTTATCTTGTTGTATGATTTTTGTGGCGGCTTATCTATTATACCCCTTAAACACGATATCGGCCGGTAATAGCTGCACATGCCAACGCAAAACTTACGAACCTGTTAGTATTCCACAATACATATGGAACGAATTGGAATCAATAAAGCAAAGCTATAACAGTGAACGCTCCGCAAGTTTTACTGAGCGCATAACAACAACCAAAAAGGATCCTGAAGATATAAGCCCATTTGCCGCCCCATATTTTGGCACGAAAGCACGGCTACTCAACACCATCAACTCAAGACGTTTGCCGGATCCAAAACAAAAATTGGAAGTATTTAAAAAAATTTACGAACTCTTAGAAGAAGGAAAGAAACTTGAAACACAATTAAATCCAAAAACAAGTCGTAATATTAGATATGGGAATGTAAAGAACGTAATCGCCTCACTTGACTCTTCACCGAAACGAGTTTTGGAAATAAAATGCATATTTTTTGATGATACATTCTATATTTACCGTTTTTGAAAAATACATATAATACATAAAAATAGGTAATACATAAAAATAGGCCCGACTCAGTCGGGCTTGTTCTTACGGTTTTATTAATTCGTTAATTCTTACAAATATTCTTTCATGCTTTCTATCAGCTTTTCCTCGGAATCAATCAACCTCTTGGCAATATCTCTTATCTTATCCTCTGCCATTTTATAATCATTAAGATATTTTGTTAAGGATTTAACTCCCATATTGCAACCGTCTGTAATTAAATCTGCTATTGCACTATCAGATTTATGCATTATTTCTTGCATGTTTGTTTTCATCCATACCATACTTTTAGCCATAATTGATGGCTCTTTTTTTGGAGCATCATATTCTTTTAAAAACATTGATATATCATCACAAAGTTTTTCATGCGTAGTTTTGCTCGAACGTAAAACATCTTGGAATTTTTCACTTTTAACATGCGGCAACACTTCATCAATTGTAGATATCCCCATTTCTACCCCCTCGCTACACTTCCGCAGTAATTTTATGCTATCTTCATTATTCATAACAACTCTTCCTTTCAAAAATAGAGTTCTATAATATTATTGGATTTTTCAAAAAATATAATCAGTATTCTGATATAATTTTTAATAATCTAAAAAAATAAACAGCCACACGAAGCAGCTGTTTAATTCCAAAAATATATTTACTCAAATAAATTGCTAAATTTTTCTATACGTTTTGCATCTCCAAAATCTTTAAATTTTTTATTTATAAGATTCATAACCTCATTTTTAGAATCTTCAGGTAAAATTTTAAACGCCATTAAAGCATTGTGCTCCTCAGGAGAGAGATTTTCAATCATATTTTTGGTATAACCATCATCACATTGATTTGAAGAATTACCGGTATCCGAAAACCTGTAAGTCATTTCCGATTCCAAAATTTTAGTATAATGAACCTTAAAAATTTCAGATAGCTTCATTATGGTTTTCACATCGGGTTTAATTCTTCCAAGCTCATAATAAGAGTAAGTGGACCGATCCACACCAAGAAGATCGGCCACTTGTTTTTGAGTATATCCAAATTTTGTTCGTAATTTTTTTATAACTTCCGAAATAATCTTAATTGCCTCTTCCACAATATAACTTTGGTAAATTATATCATGGTTTAAACTTTTTATCAAGCTTAAAAACTATTTACTCTTTTTGCTCCTTGCGCTTTTTGTAAATAACCCATAACGCCAATGCCAAAAGCGCCAAGATTAGCAAGACCAAAATAAGCCGCAGCGCACTTCCTTGCGGAGTAACCCTATTATTTGCACTCTTAAATTTCTCGCTTATATTTCCGCCATCCTCAATCTCAACATTATCGGAAGCATTATCATCGTTAATAAGCGTATTTC